>JBFWME010000029.1:6486-31444 GCA_050251755.1 Lawsonibacter sp.
CCCCGCTTCTCCTCCGGAGTAAAATTCGAGCAGGACTCGTTGATGCAGTAGGGCTTTTTCGCACCCCGGCCCGCTTTTTTAAACATGGTCTGACCACAGACGGGACAGTTGTCCTTCACCGGCACATCCCAGGTCATAAAGTCACATTTTTTGGACTCGTCCTTACTGTTCAGATGCTCACAGCAGAAATAGGTATACTGCTTATTTGTCTTTTTGCTCTTTCCGGTGCGCTTGAGCAGACGGCCGCCGCACTTGGGACACTTGCCCGGCATTTCCACCACCAGAGGCATGGTAAAATCGCACTCGGGCCAGCCGGGGCAGGCCAAAAATCGTCCAAACCGGCCGGATTTGATGACCAGATTCCGGCCGCACTGGGGGCAGATCTCCTCGGAAACCTCGTCGGGCACCTTGATCCGCTCTCCATCCAGCTCCTGCTCCGCCTTTTTCAGCTCTGCGTCAAAGGGGCCGTAGAAATCAGCCAGCACCTTCTTCCAGTCGGTGCTGCCTTCCTCCACCTTATCCAGCCGCTCCTCCATCTGGGCGGTAAAGGCCGGGTCCACAATGTCCCGGAACTTATCCTTCATCAATTGGGTGACGACCTCGCCCAGCGGGGTGGGCCGCAGTGCCTTCCCCTCCTTGACCACATACTCCCGGTTGAGGATAGTGGAGATGGTGGGGGCGTACGTGGAGGGGCGGCCGATTCCCTTTTCCTCCAACGCCCGGATCAGGCTGGCCTCGGAATATCGGGCCGGAGGCTGCGTAAAGTGCTGGTCCTTTTTCATCCCCCTTCCGTTCAGGGGCTCCTCCTCCTTCAAATCGGGCAGGGGGGACTGCTTCTCCTCCTCTTCTTCATCGCGGCTTTCCTCATACACGGCGGTAAATCCGGAAAATTTCAACGCGGAGTGGCTGGCCCGGAACGTATAGCCGGAGTTTTCCACTTCAATGGACAGGCTGTCATATACGGCGTTGGCCATCTGGCAGGAGAGAAAGCGGCTCCAGATCAGCTTATACAGGCGATACTGCTCGCTGGTCAAATCCTTTTTGATCTCGTCCGGGACCAGATTCACGTCAGAGGGCCGGATGGCCTCGTGGGCATCCTGGGCATTGCCTTTCGTTTTATAGTGCCGGGTCTGGGCCGGGTAATACTCCTTGCCATAGCGGTGTTCAATAAAGCTCTTTGCCGCAGAAAGTGCCTCCTCCGACAGGCGCAGGGAGTCGGTACGCATATAGGTAATCAGACCTACGGTCCCCTCCCCGGAGATATCAATGCCCTCGTACAGCTGCTGCGCGATGGACATGGTGCGGGCAGGGGACATATTCAGCTTGCGGGACGCCTCCTGCTGAAGGGTGGACGTGGTAAAGGGGGGAGCGGGTTGGCGATTCTTCTCCTGCCGCTTCACCTTTGCCACGCGGAAGGCCCCAGCCTGAACGGCCGCGATGACCTGTTCCGCTTCCTGTTGACTGTGGAGTTCTATCTTCTTGTCCCTGCCATAAAACTGGGCCTTGAAGGCACCCTGGTTGGGCAGAACCCGCTCCAGACCCACTTCAATCGACCAGTACTCCTGGGGCTGAAAGGCGCGGATCTCCTCCTCCCGCTCCACCACCAGGCGGGTAGCCACCGACTGCACACGGCCGGCGGACAGGCCGCGGCGGATTTTCCGCCACAGCAGGGGGGAGAGCTGGTAGCCCACAATACGATCCAAAATGCGCCGCGTCTGCTGAGCGTTGACCAGGTTCCCGTCAATGGCCCGGGGCGCGGCAATGGACTGATTGACTACGTTTTTGGTAATTTCATTAAACGTGACCCGGTAGGTCTTGTCATCCGGGATACCCAGCAGCTCCTTCAGGTGCCACGAGATGGCTTCTCCCTCCCGGTCCGGGTCGGTTGCCAGAAAGACTTTGTCACTTTTCTTGGCCGCTTTTTTCAGGTCGTTGATGACCTCTTCCTTGCCTTTAATCGGCTGATAGTCGGGCAGGAAATCCTGCTCGATATCCACGCCGATTTTGCTCTTTGGCAAATCCCGGACGTGGCCCATAGATGCCTTTACTTCGTAACCCGGTCCAAGGTACTTGCCGATGGTCTTGGCCTTGGAAGGGGACTCTACAATTACTAAATCTGTTTTCGCTGCCATTGGATAACCTCCAGTGAAAATATATCAGAAACGGCTTTGACCGGGCAACTGCCCCGCCGTATCAAGTTACGTGCTATTCCTCCAACTCCGCCAAGGCGAAAAAACGCTTCCCAGGGTGCTCCTCCACGATGTTTTGAACCTGGAGCATGGTCAGGGCGGACAGCACCCGCCTGGCTGGGATCTGGGTCAGTTCCACCAGCCGGTCGGCGGAACAATCCTTGTCTCTCAAGGCAGCCAGAAGCGCCAGCTCATCGTCGGTAAATCGGGCTTTTTGCTCCCCACGGGGAATCTTCTCCCGCGCGGGGCGTGCGGGCTCCGGAGTCTGGGAAGCCGCCGGAGTTTCTCTTGGCTTCTCCTCCCGCCGGGCATTCAGGTCGCTCAGCCTGGCCTGAGCCGCCTCAGGCGTGAGGGGAGCGGAGGCAGCCAGTTTATGGGGGAACCAGTCCCAATACTCCTCCAAAATGTCCCGGCCGCAGGTGACCAGCTTAGCGCCCTGCTGGATCAGGCGGTTGGTTCCCTCGCTCATGGGCGCATCCAGCGCCCCTGGAACGGCAAACACGTCCCGATCCTGTTCCAGGGCATGATTGACCGTACTCATGGTGCCGCCGAAGGGCCGGCACTCCACCGCCAGCACCCCAAGCGACAGTCCGCTGAGGATGCGGTTGCGCCGCGGAAAGTGGCGCCCTTCGTTGGCCGTACCGGGCGGGTATTCCGAAACCAGCACGCCCGCTGCCGCCACGTCCTCATACAGGTATCGGTTCCGGCTGGGGAAGGGCACATCCACCCCGCCGCCCAGGACGGAGGCTACCGGACCACCGCCCTTCAGCGCCCCCCGGATGGCGCAGGAATCCAGTCCTTCCGCAATCCCGGACACCACCAGAGCGCCGCCCAGGGCCAATTCCATTCCAAATCGCTCGGCCCACTTCTCTCCGTAGGGAGACGGCTTTCGCGTCCCCACCACGCCGATGGCCGCCTCGTCGTCAAAATGAAACTCTTTCCCTTTGAAATACAGCACCGCAGGAGGATCCGCAATCTGCTTCAGGCGCTGGGGATAGTCGGCATCCTGAATGGTCATAATCCTTACTTGCTGCCGCTCACATCTGGCCAAAATCTCCTCTGCGGTATCCAATTCCTTGTCCAGAAGCGCCCGCTGGAGCGCCGGACGGAGCTGGAGCAGTTCGTACTCTTCCGCATCGGCATAAAAGGCCCGCTCCGGAGTCACGAAAGAATCCAACACCGTCAAGGTGCCAGCGGAGTCCATTCCCGTTCGGCTGGTGAGCCATAACCAATAGTGCAAAGCCGTCACAGAGTTCCCTCCTTCTATAAACAGATGGCACCTCGCTTGCCGTTACAGTCCTTTCGTCCTGCCCCGGCATGCATCTCCTACCGTCGCAGATAAAATGGCTCTTTACAAATCCAACTCCGCAAGGTATGGTATCAACCAGGAGGGGATTTTGAGATGCATGTTCCACACCGCGCCTGGGCCGTCTGTGCCGGCGGCGCAATGATGCTGTTTGTTGTTATGGGGCTTGGCTGCAACGTATTTTCCGTCTATCAACCGTATGTCATTGCACAAAATCACTTTACCAATGCCCAAGGTTCCTGGATTATCACCGTACGCAGCCTGTTCATTGTGGTCGGAATGCTCACCGCAAATTGGGCTGTTACATGGATGGGCCTGCGGCGGATCGCCGTTTTCTCCGTTGGGATGGCGGCCATCTCCTGCTTTCTGTTTGGGTCCGTTTCCGGCTTTCCGCTTTACTGTGTGGCGGGGGCACTCACCGGACTCGGCTATGGCTGGGGCGGTATGATTCCCGTGTCTTTGCTCATCCATCACTGGTTCAAGGACCGCCAGGTCTTTGCACTGGGTTTGGCGTCGGCAGGCAGCGGATTGTCCACCATTGTGGCTCCCGCTCCCCTCACCTGGCTGATCGAGCATTCCGGTCTGTCTACCGCTTTCTGGTGTGAGGGCGCCTTCATTTGTTTGCTGGCCCTGATGGTCCTTTGGCTGGTTCGGGATCGGCCGGAAGATCTGGGTTTGCTCCCCTATCACATGGGCGGTGCGGATACTCCCATTCCGCCGACGCGTTCTGCCCCTTCCGGAATGACCCGCCGGCGCTGGGCCATGGTTCTGTTCGCCATCTTCCTGATCGGAGGTCCCACCGGCATCGGCATCAGCCATGTGGGTGTGCTCTACACTACCGAGGGGTACGACTCCGGCACGGTGGCCGCTCTGGTCTCCTTGATTGGAGTATGGCTCATTGTGGGCAAACTCATTTATGGGGAACTGACCGATCGTTTGGGCAGCCGACGCTCCAATTATCTATTGTATGCCGTGGCGCTGGCGTCCTTGCTTCTGCTCTGCCTGGCTCCTCTGGGCGGAATTTTTCCCGCGTTCGCCGCGGTCACAGCATTTGGTCTAAGCATGCCCATCAGCAACGTATCCTTATCCACTTGGGCCCGAGATCTCCGCGGAGATGCCGACTTTGCAGAAGGGCTGAAGTGGTGCCAAACCCTTTATGCCCTGGGGCTTCTGGTTTTTGGGCCCATTCCCGGGATTCTGGCCGACGCCACCGGGAGCTACGTTCCTTCCTATTTTCTGTTTTTCCTGATGATGCTGCTGTCCATGGTTCTTCTGCTCTGGGTCTATGGACGCACCCGGGCCGGAGATCGACCGGTTCCCATTCATCCTTGAACTTTCAATCCAGCGGCGGGCCTGTGGCCCGCCGTTTTTATCGGGCCATCTCCCACAGCACCACGGCCGCAGCCGCGGCGGCGTTCAGGGATTCGCACCGTTCTCGCATGGGGATCACCAGCGTTTTCCCGCTGATCGCCAGAAGCTCCCGGGACACCCCTCTCCCCTCGCTGCCAATGGCCACCGCGCACCGGCTTAGACCCGCCTGGCGCAGGTCCGCCGCATCCTCCCGCAGGGCGGTGGCATACAGGGGCAGGCCGGAGCGCTCCAACAGTCCTCCCAGGTTCTCCATGGTTTCCTCATACACCGGCAGGCGGAAGCAAGCTCCCATGGTGGCCCGGACCGTCTTTGGGTTCCACGGGTCGGCGCAGCCATTGACCAGAATCAGGCCGTCCGCTCCCAGGGCGTCTGCAGTGCGCCAGATGGTGCCTACGTTGCCCGGGTCCTGAAGGCCGTCCAAGATCAAATAGCGATTTTCTTCCAGCCGGGCGGGAGGAACGGCGTCCGGAAGCCTGCTCAAAAACAAGACCCCCTGAGGACTCTCCATCGGGGAAATCGAGGCCATCACATCCCCGGGCACCTCCACCAGCCGAATCTGGCCGGGCAGTTCCGGCACCGGGGTTCCCTCCGCGACTACCACAGCGGTCAGTGGGGCGGACCAGCGCAGTGCCTCTTCCAGTAGCTTGGTTCCGTCCCCGAAAAACAGGCCCTGTTCCCGCCGGAAGGACCGGCTGGAGGTCAGCTTTCGGATCTGCACCATCAGGGGGTTTTTTCGGCTGGTAATGCGCTCGGCTATCACAGCTTTTCCATCCTCTCAATGTCCTCGTTCGCCCCCAGCACCACCAGGCTGTCGTTGGGGCCCAGCACACACTCGCCGTCCGGAGAAATGACCAGCTCCCCTTCCTCCCGGCGGACCGCAATCACATTCAGGTGATATTTGGCACGGATATTCAGCTCCCGGATGGATTTACTCTTCCACTGCTGTGGGCAGCGGCGTTCCACCACGGCGTAGTTCGCGGACAAATCAATGAAGTTCAGAATGTCCACATCGGACAGGTTGCGCGCCAGGCGCAGCGCCATTTCCTGCTCCGGAAAGACCACCTGATCAGCGCCAATTTTCTCCAGCACCTTCCGATGGACGATGCTGTTGGCCTTGCTCACAACTTTCGGGGCCCCCATTTCCTTGAGATTCAGAGTAATCAGGGCACTGTCTCCCACGTTGCCGGACACAGCCACAACAACACAGTCGAAATTTCTGGCCCCCAGCGCACGGAGCACTTCCGGGTCCCGTGCGTCTCCGGCCACCGCACGCGTGATCAGATCGGCAGCGGCCTGCACCCGATCTTCCCGCAAATCCAGCCCCAGCACCTCATTCCCCTGGACGCACAGCTCGGCGGCCAGAGCAAACCCAAACCGGCCCAGTCCAATGACAAGAAAGCTTCTCAAACTTAACTGCTCCTTTCGTCCCCGTGGGACAATCAGCCAATCATAACATCCATGGTGGGGTAACTCAATCTGCGATCAGACCCCCGTGTTAAAAAGGCGACGGAGAAGGTCAGGATTCCTACCCTCCCCAGATACATAAACAAGATAATCAGCAGTGAACTGGCCAAACTCAGCTCAGCGGTAGCCCCCATGGAAAGTCCCACCGTACCCAGTGCCGAGGCCACTTCAAAGCCGGCGATCAGGATGGGCAGCCCATCCATCAGAGACAGGAGCATCGCTCCGGCCGCGAACAGCATTCCGACAGCCAGGGCAAGAATCATGGCGTCCAGCACCCGGCGCTGGGGGATGGTCCGCCCCCGAAGCACCACCTGCTCTTTGCCCCGCAGGCCCTCCAACATCGCAACCAGAAGCACGCCGGCCGTTACCGTCTTGATGCCGCCGGCGGTGGATCCGGAGGAGCCGCCCACCAGCATAAACAGGACCGACAACGCGGCGGAACTGTCGGAAAGCGCCCCCTGATTCAGGGTAGCAAACCCGGCGGTACGCAGCGTAACCGACTGAAACAGGGCGTTGAGCACTTTCTCTCCGGCTGTCAAGGGGCCCAGAGTTTCAGGATTCCTCCACTCCACCCACAGGAAAAACAGCCACCCAAATAAAATAAGTCCTCCGGTCACGTTCAGCACCAGCTTGGAGTACAAAGACAGCTTTTTCCAACTCCGGCACTCCAGCCAGTCCTCCCAGACGAAGAACCCGATTCCCCCCACCACAATCAGCGCTATGATGGTCAGGAGAACAATCGGATCGTCCTGAAACCCAGCCAAGCTGGAAAAGGGGCCGGTATACCCGCCCATCAGATCAAATCCCCCATTGCAGAACGCCGATACGCTGTGAAAAACCGAGAACCAAAGCCCCCGCCTCCAACCGAACAAAGGAATAAATCGGGTGGATAAGGCCAGGGCTCCCACACCCTCCAGCAAAAAGGTCCCCATCAGGGCATGGCGCACCACCCGGACCACGCCGGAGGTACTGGTCAAATTTAACGCGGAGGCCATCACCATGCGCTGAGACAGCCCGATCCGCCGGCGCAGGGCCAGCGATACCAAAGTAATCAGGGAGACGAAACCCAATCCGCCCAGCTGAAGCAG
Organism: Lawsonibacter sp.; assembly: GCA_050251755.1. GTDB lineage: Bacteria > Bacillota > Clostridia > Oscillospirales > Oscillospiraceae > Lawsonibacter. The sequence goes on from JBFWME010000029.1 coordinate 13,905, forward strand.
CACCAGGATCACGCCCTGGCCGAAGGCAGACCAGTGCAGAAAGGTATCCACTAGGACCAGTCCGGTGACGCAGGTCGCCGAGGTGGCGGTGAACAGGCAGATGATCCAGGGGGTCATCTGGCCTGTCCGGGATGCGATGGGCAGGTGCAGCAGCAGGGCCCCCAGTAAAATAATGGCTCCAAAGCCCACCGCAATCAGTCGGGTTGGATTCAGATTTTTGCCGCCGCGCAGCAAAAAGGATATCTTCACTGCAGTCCTCCCCCCGGTCTTCGGGTTTTCCCGCCGTGTTCGAACACACCCCTCAACGCACAGAAAGGCATACCGATGGGGATTACCTCCTTCGGTATGCCGATCCGTTCCAAGCCCAGGGGATCATTGGGGAGATTTGCAGCAGGTATTGTCCAAATCGCTCCATATTGTTCAATTTCCTCATTTATCATCCAAATACAGCAGCTTTTCTAAAAAAATGTTTATCCTCCCACAGAGCGTCTTCCTTTTCCGCACGGTCCGCGGCAAAATTGCTGCCCGGCAGTCTATCGCAAACACCGCCTGTGACACAGCACCCAGGAGCCCCCCTGTCAGATTCTACCTTATAATAAAGGTATCGTTTCATCTTGTCAAGCCATGGTTTTGCACCTTTTTTACGTTTTATATGCAAAATCACTTCATTTTTTCGCGGTAGAAGAGGTGCGTTTCTCTTCAATTCGGTGGCATCCTGCGTTCTGAGATCCCACACCGGCGTGCGCCAATACGTCAGGCGAAACCAGGCGGAAGTGGAAACTTCACGAAAAAAATACGTATGCGGTACCCCTGTTTCTGTACAAGCCCCTATGTCCGCTCAGACGGTTCATACCGGGAAAACGAAAACCGGGTGATCTCGTTCTGCGGCTTCCCCGCGTATAACACGCAGGATGGGAAGTTGGGGCGATTTGGAGAATCCGGGAAAAACTGGGTCTCCAGACAAAAGGCGTGCCTTGGTCCGTAGCGGCTTTCTTCCTTCCCGTGGCAGCCTTCCTCCACATAATTGGCGGTGTAGAACTGCACCCCAGGCATTGTGGTGTCCACCTCCATGGCAATTCCCGTTTTTGGCGAACGGGCCCGGGCCGCCGGGTGAAGGGCGCTCCGATCCCCCTCGATCACAAAATTGTGATCGTAGCCATGGGCCCACTCCAGCTGCTGGAAGGACTCGTCTATGTAGGTACCAATGGGGGTAAACCGGCGCAGATCCATGGGGGTTCCCTCCACCGACTGAATCGCGCCGGTGGGGATACTGTCCGGATCAGTTGGGGTATACCGGTCGGAGCAAATTTGAATTTCCTGCTCCAAAACGGGGCCGGAGCCCTGTCCGGAGAGATTGAAGTAGCTGTGATTTGTGAGATTGCAGATGGTATCCCGGTCGCTCACCGCCTGATAGCGGATGACCAGGGCGCTTTCCTCCAGCTGATAGGTCACCTTGACCCGCAGGTGTCCGGGGTAGCCATCCTCCCCATCCGGGCTCTCCAAGGTCAAAACCGCCCGGTTGTCCGTCGCTTCCTCCACCGTCCACACTCGGTGGGAAAAACCCACGATACCGCCGTGGAGATGGTTGGGGCCGTTGTTCTGCGCCAGGGTATATGCTATCCCGTTCAGAGAAAAGCGGCCGCCGGCAATGCGATTGGCGTACCGCCCCACCACAGCGCCGAAATATCCCCCTCGGGTCTGATATTCCTCCAGGGTGTCATAGCCCAGCACCACGTCCACTCCCCGGCCGTTCCGGTCTGGAACCGTCAGGGCCCGAAGAGCAGCTCCAAAGGTAAGAATTTGACAAGACAGGTTTCCGTTCTCCAAGGCAAGCAGCTCCACCGGCTCTCCTGAGGCTGTGATCCCAAAGGGACGACGGAATGATTGCGTCATAGAAAGACTCCCTTCATGCGGATGGCTCAACCATCGCTTTGCGGCTATTGTACCAGACTTCGTTGAAAAACGCAAAGAAAAGGAATTTCTCCTCTTGCTAAATTTTCGTTCCCATGCTATTATATTTTTAGTAAAAATTACAGGAGGTGAGTGCCATGGCAACCCTAAAAGAGATGGCCGACCGAACCGGATATTCTCCCGCCACCATCTCTCGGATTCTGAGCGGTGATCCCTCCTTGTCGGTCACCCCGGAAGCCAGGCGTAAGGTGCTGGAGGAGGCAGGAAAGCTGAACTACAACGCCACCCGCAGCCGCCGGGGCCGCGCGCCCAAGGGGGTGCTCCGGGTGGGGATAGCGGAAATGCTCACCCCAGCTCAGCAGCTGGACGACCCTTACTATTTGTACCTCAGCGGCTTCTTCCGGCAGGGCTGTCTGGACAAGAAGTATACCTGCCTCCCTCTGGAGCGCAGAGGCGAGGGGTTCCTTCCGCCCGAGGGAGAGAAGCTGGACGGAATCGCGGCCATCGGCCTGTTTACCCCTGCCCAGATCGAGGCGCTGGCCGCCCTTAGCTCCAATTTAGTCTTTCTGGATTCCTCCCCCTTTGAGAGCCGCTTTGACTCCGTGGTACTGGGGTATGAGCTGGGCATCTCCCTGGCCTTAGACCATCTCATCGGGCTGGGACATCAACGCATCGGCTTCATCGGGCCTGCATATAAGCTGGACGACCGGCGGCAGAGAGCCCCAGAGGTACGCCGGCAGCTGTTTTTGCAGCAAATGCAGCAGCGCGGCCTTCTGGATGATCCCCTTTTGCTGGACTGCCCCATGGAAGCGGAAGCCGCCGCCCAGGAAGTGGGGCGCTTCCTGCACTCCGGCGCCCCCCTGCCCACCGCTTTCTTGTGCGCCAACGAAGAGAGCGCCATCGGTGCGCTCCGGGCTTTGGGAGAAGCCAGCCTTTCGGTACCAGGCCACCTGTCCGTGGTATCCTTCAACGACACCCCGCCGTCCGCGCTGGTCGACCCGCCCCTCACCTCGGTCTCCACCCATGTGGAAGAGATGGCGCACACCACCCTGCGGCTGCTGAATGAGCGCGCGGCCCTGCCCGGCAGAGCGCCGGTGCGCACCCTGCCCCTGAAGGTAGTCGTCCCCCCCTCTCTAACCGTCCGTCAGAGCAGCGGCCCCGCTAAGCAGATATAAAAATTACCAGAAATACACCCGGCTTTCTGTGCAGTGCAACAAAAATTTTTGTGTCTGAAAATAACAGTTGAATTTTTACTAAAAATTAAATATACTGTACTGGAAAAAGACGAAACGATGAGGTGAATCCTTATGAGCTCCTGTAAGATGCTCCTTCCTGCGCTGCGAGCTGGGGACTATGACGAAACGCTGGCCAGTCTCTATGCCCTGGACGGGACCCAGGCCAGTCTGTCCCGGTCCCGGGACCGGGCGATTCGGGTGGTGGAACGCTTTCAGACCGCGTTTTCTACTGCTGATGAGAGAGCTGCTTTGTTCAGCGGACCCGGCCGTACCGAGATCGGTGGAAACCATACCGACCACCAGCACGGACATGTATTGTGCGGCAGCGTAGATCTGGATATGCTCGCCTGCGCCGCGCCCAACGGCCAATCCGTCATCCGGATCATGTCCGAGGGATACTCGGCTTTGGAGGTAGCACTGGACCGCCTTCTGCCCCGGGAGGAGGAGCGCAATACCTCCGCCGCTTTGGTGCGGGGGGTGGCCGCCAAGATTCAGGAGCTGGGCTTTCCGGTATCCGGTTTTGACGCCTATGTGACCTCCAGCGTCCTGTCCGGCTCCGGCCTGTCCTCCTCCGCCGCCTATGAGGTGCTGGTGGGTAATATGTTAAACCATTTCTGCTGCGGCGGCCGGCTGGACCCGATCCAGATTGCGACGGTGGGCCAATACGCCGAAAACGTCTATTTTGGCAAGCCCTGCGGCCTGATGGACCAGATGGGCTCCTCCGTGGGGGGGGCGGTAGCCATTGACTTTGCCAATTCTACCGCCCCGTTGGTGCGGAAAGTAAGCTACGACTTTTCCGCGTCGGGCCATGCGCTGTGCATTGTGGATACCGGCTCCTGCCACGCCGACCTGACCGACGATTATGCCGACATTCCCCGGGAAATGAGTGCGGTCGCCGCCTACTTTGGCGCACAAGTTCTTCGGGACGTCCCAGAAGCGGACTTCCGTTCCGCCATCCCCTCCCTGCGGGTGCAATGCGGCGACCGGGCGGTACTGAGAGCCTTTCACTATTACGACGACGACCGAACAGCAGTTCAGGAGGCCCAGGCCCTGGAAGCAGGAGACTTTTCCCGGTTTTTGTCCCTGGTCAACGCGTCCGGCGTCTCCTCCGCCCTTCACCTGCAAAACACCTGGTCCATCTCCAACCCCAGGCAGCAGGCCATCCCCATGGCTCTGGCCGTCGGCCGGGAGCTGTTGGAAGGGACTGGAGCCATCCGGGTCCACGGGGGCGGCTTTGCCGGCACCGTTCAGGCCTTTGTACCCAACGAAAAGCTGATCTCCTTCCAGACGGGGATGGAGACTCTGCTGGGCCGCGGCACCTGTCATATTCTTCACATTCGCCCCCAGGGCGGCTGTGTCGTGCTATCTTAAATGTTGAAAGGAAGGATTTCATTATGGCAATTTTAGTGCTGGGCGGAGCCGGCTATATCGGCTCTCACACGGTATACGAGCTCATCGACGCCGGTCGGGACGTGGTGGTGGCGGACAACCTGCTTACCGGCTTCCGGGCGGCCGTCCACCCCAAGGCCCGCTTCTACCAGGCGGATATTCGGGATCGGGCCGCTTTGGATCAGCTGTTTGAACATGAGCAGATCGAAGGGGTGATTCACTTTGCAGCCTCCTCTCAAGTGGGGGAATCCATGACAAACCCCCTGAAATATTACGACAACAACCTGTGGGGCACCACCTGCCTGCTCCAGGCCATGGTGGCCCACAGGGTGGATAAAATTGTCTTTTCCTCCACCGCCGCTACCTACGGCGAACCGGAACGGGTGCCCATTTTGGAGACGGACCAAACCGTCCCCACCAACTGCTACGGTGAAACCAAGCTGGCCATGGAAAAAATGATGGGCTGGACCAGCCGGGCCCATGGCCTGCGGTATGTGGCTCTGCGCTACTTCAACGCCTGCGGGGCCCATCCCTCCGGAGCCATTGGAGAGGCTCATAATCCGGAAACCCACCTGATCCCCGTCATTCTCCAGGTCCCCAACGGGCAGCGGGCGAAACTTTCCGTCTTTGGAGACGACTATCCCACCAAGGACGGAACCTGCGTCCGGGACTATATCCATGTGTCCGACCTGGCCCAAGCCCACATTCTGGCCCTGGATTATCTGCTGAAGGGTGGAGAAAACAATGTGTTTAACCTGGGCAACGGCGTCGGCTTCACCGTAAACGAGGTCATCGACGTAGCCCGTAAGGTCACCGGCCATCCCATCCCCGCCGAGGTTTGCCCCCGCCGGGCCGGAGACCCCGCCCAGCTGGTGGCCTCCTCGGACAAGGCCAAATCCGTTCTGGGCTGGACACCCCGGTATGACGACTTGGAAACCATTGTGGCCTCCGCCTGGTCCTGGCATAAAAATCATCCAAACGGGTTTGGGGATTAAGAGAAAAATCGAGGTGATTTGATATGATCGACGCCGCCGTTTCCAAACTGGCAACTTACGCCCTGCGCACCGGTTTGATCGAAGCGCAGGAATATACCTGGGCGGTGAACACCATTTTAGACGTGTTGAGGCTGGACAATTATTCCGATCCCGGTCCGGCGACGGAAGATATCGACCTGGCTGCGGTATTGGATGAGTTGACGAACGACGCCTATGCCCGCGGCATTTTGGTGGAGAACTCCGTGGTATACCGGGATCTGTTCGACACCGAGCTGATGGGGCGGCTCACCCCACGCCCCGCCCAGGTCATCGAGCAGTTTCGGGCTCTGTATGCTCAAAGCCCGAAACAGGCCACCGACTGGTATTACAAATTTAGTCAGGACACCAACTACATTCGCCGGGACCGCATCGCAAAGGACATGCAGTGGAAGGTTGACACCGAGTATGGGGCACTGGATATCACTATCAACCTGTCCAAGCCGGAGAAGGATCCCAAGGCCATCGCCGCCGCCCGAAATCTACCCGCCTCCCATTACCCGCGGTGCGCCCTGTGCGCGGAGAACGAGGGGTACGCCGGTCGGGTCAACCACCCCGCCCGGCAGAATCACCGTATCGTACCCATTACCATCCACGACTCCGACTGGTTTTTTCAGTATTCCCCCTATGTGTACTACAACGAACACTGCATCTGCCTCAACCGCGTCCACACCCCCATGAAAATCGATCGGGCCTGCTTTGCCAAGCTGCTGGACTTTGTGGGGCAGTTTCCCCACTATTTCGTCGGCTCCAACGCCGACTTGCCCATTGTGGGCGGTTCCATTTTGGCCCATGACCATTTTCAGGGCGGACGGTACACATTTGCCATGGAGAAAGCCCCGGTGGAATACGCCTTTTCCTTCCCGGGCTTTGCGGATGTGAAGGCGGGCATTGTCAAGTGGCCCATGTCGGTGATCCAAATTGCCGCAGAAAATCCGGATCGTCTTGTGGAACTGGCCGACCGCATTCTCACCGCCTGGAGGAGCTACACCGATGAGAGCGCCATGATTTTTGCCCAGACCGACGGAGTGCCCCACAACACCATTTCCCCCATTGCACGAAAGCGGGGAAATCAGTTTGAACTGGACCTGGTCCTGCGCAACAATCTGATCACCGAAGAGCACCCCCTGGGTCTCTATCACCCCCACGCCGAACTTCATCACATCAAGAAAGAAAACATCGGTCTGATCGAAGTGATGGGGCTGGCCGTTCTGCCCGCCCGGCTGAAGGAGGAGCTGGCCGCCGTGGCCGATTGTCTGGTAACCGGAGCCGACCTGCGCTCCAGCGAGCAGACCGCCAAGCACGCCGACTGGGCGGAGCAATTCCGATCCGGATATCACATCACAAAGGAAAATGCGTTTGAGATTGTCCAGCGGGAAACCGGCCTGGTCTTCGCCAAGGTATTGGAACACGCCGGCGTGTATAAACGAAACCCAGCCGGGAAAGCCGCTTTTCTCCGTTTTATAAGTTCCCTCAACGCCTTGTGTTAGACCAAAGCTCATGCGCCTTTTTGCGCTACACCGCGGATTCTCCGCACAACGTCATAAACGCCCCGGGCGTTTTCCATCTTTTTGTGCACCATCCGGACCCTTGCCCCGTCATGGCTGACCCATCCCATGCCGCCAAATAATGTAAAAAAGCCATCCGCATATGCGGATGGCTTTTTGCTATCGTTGCGTGAGCTGCGGTCGTCCTTCATAGGACGGCCGCAGGGTTGGAGCAGGCTGTCATTCTGCGTCCTTCCCTTGCTCGGTTTTCTTAAGCTATCTTCAGTCCTGCGGCTTCATGGTGGGGAACAGGATCACCTCTCGAATGGAATCGGAGCCGGTCAGCAGCATGACGCTGCGATCCACGCCAATGCCCATGCCGCCCGTGGGGGGCATACCATACTCCAGCGCGGTCAGGAAGTCCTCGTCCAACATCTCGGCCTCGTCGTCGCCCCGGTCACGCAATTCCGCCTGCTTTTCAAAACGCTGGCGCTGATCGATGGGATCGTTGAGCTCAGAGTAGGCGTTGGCCAGCTCGCTGTGACAGATGAACAGCTCAAACCGCTCGGTCAGTCTGGGGTCCGCTGGGCTCCGCTTGGTCAGAGGAGAGACCTCCACGGGATACATAGTGATGAACGTGGGCTGGATCAGCTTTTCCTCCACCCGCTGGTCAAAGCAGGCGTACAGGGCGTTGCCCCAGGTCTGATCGGCCGTATCTGCCAGCTCCACGCCCTTGGCTTTGGCGGCGGCCACCGCCTCGGCATCGTCGGAAATGGTGCCAAAGTCGATGCCCATATATTCCTTCACCGCATCGACCATGGTCAGGCGGCGCCAGCCTGGAGTCAGGTCGATCTTCTCGCCCATCCATTCCACCTCATAGCCGCCCAAAATTTCCTTGGCCGCGCCGGAGAGGATGCCTTCGGCAATGTCCATCATATCATGAAAATCAGCATAGGCCTCATACAGCTCCACGCTGGTAAACTCCGGATTGTGCTTGGGATCCATTCCCTCGTTACGGAAGATGCGTCCGATTTCATAGACCCGGTCCATACCGCCCACGATCAGCCGCTTCAACGGCAGCTCGGTGGCGATGCGCATGTACATATCGATATCCAGCGTATTATGGTGGGTCACAAAGGGCCGGGCGGAAGCGCCGCCGGAGATGGTATTCAAAACGGGGGTCTCCACCTCAATGTAATCGCGGCTGTCCAGATAGTCCCGCATAAACTTGATAAACCGGGAGCGCACCACAAAATTCCGCTTTACCTCGGGATTGACGATCAGATCCACATACCGCTGGCGGTAGCGCAGTTCCTGATTGGTCAGCCCGTGAAATTTTTCCGGCAGCGGCAGCAAAGACTTGCTGAGCAGAGTGGCGGTAACGACCCGGACGGACATCTCTCCCCGCTGGGTCCGAAACACCACGCCCTTGATGCCTACAATGTCCCCGATGTCGTATTTTTTAAAACGGGCGTACTCTGCTTCGTCCATCTCGTCCTTCCGGGCATAGATCTGAATGCGGCCCGTCTTGTCCTGGAGGTCGCAGAACGAGACTTTGCCCATACCGCGCTTGGACATCAGGCGGCCTGCAACGGATACCTCCTGCCCCTCCAAGGCATCAAAATCAGCCTTGATGGACGCGGAATCGCTGTCCACCTGGTACTTGGTAATCTGAAAGGGATCGTTTCCGCTCTCCTGCATCTGTTTCAGCTTGTCCCGGCGGATCTGAAGCAGCTGGGACAGGTTCTGCTGCTCAGGGGCAGCACCCTGGTTGTTGTTATCGGCCATGCTGACCACTCCTATCTGTATCGGCCACAGGGCCGTCTTTTGTCATTTATCGCTCCACCTTGAGGATCTTATACTCCACGGGTCCGGCAGGGGCATCCACCGTGACATCCTCCCCTGCGTTTCGGCCCATTAAAGCCTTGCCAAAGGGGGAGTCCTCCGAGATGGAGCCGCTCATGGGGTCGGCCTCCTGGGAGCCTACGATCTTGTAGGTCACTTCCTCGTCAAATTCCTTATCCAAAACCGTAACGGCAGCGCCCAGCCGGACGTACTCGCCGACCGCCTCTTCCTCCTCGATGACCACATAGTTGGACAAAATCTCCTCAACCTGAGCCATGCGGGAATACAGCTTTCCCTGTTCGTTCTTGGCTTCGTCATACTCGCTGTTCTCCGACAAATCACCGAACGAGCGCGCCTCCTTGATGAGCTCGGCCACTTCTTTTTCCCGGACGGTTTTCAGATAATTCAACTCATCCTGGAGCTCTTTGAGCCGTTGCGGGCTTAACTTGTATTCTTTTGCCATGATACCTCGCACACCTTTCCAAACGTGATTGGGAATCACTTCCCAAGCGATACATTATAATAAAGAATTAGGCATACTAATGCAGTATGTGTCATTATAGAATTTTCGTTCTGGTCTGTCAAGTGATTTTTAGCTTCCCGGAATCCAATCTCCCCCCTTCCCACAAGACGGCCAACAGGGGAAGATCGGCCCGGTCCTCCTCCGACAGCTCCGGGGCGGACACGTTTAGCCCACCCAGATCAGGATTCGTGCCATACAGACCCAACGTTTCCTCCTCTTCCCGCTTTTTGTCCGGATGAAAACAGAGGGCCACCTGTCCAGGCTCCTCTTCGGGCAGAATGGGAACGCCATACTCCCAGCGCAGCCAGTTCGCCAGCTCACGCCCGCCCCGAGGTGCCGAAATAACCAGCCGGCGCACCCGCGGACACAGCTGGGCCGCCGCCCGGACCATTTCCCGGTCGGCCCGCAGGCCCCGCAGGGCCACGGTAGCCCGGTCCGGGGCCGTTCCCTGGCGTTCCAATGCTCCAAGCGTCAGGGGCAGCGACTGGGCCCGCAGGAAGGTCCCTGGTTCCACGGGGACAAGCCCATATTCCTCCAGCAGATCCCAGCGTTTAAATCCGGAGGGTACCAGAGTCCGCATGACCCCGCACCGCCAAAGAGACCGCCCGGCGCGCCGCAGCCGGTGCTCTCCCAGCCACCCCTCCGGATCGGTCCGACTGCGCAGAACCGGAAGACCGTAAAGGTCGCTCCACTCCGCCTTTCCTCTTCCCCGGCAATCGAATTTCAACTGTCCCAGCAACGCGCATCCCTCCTCCACACAGGGTATGCACCCAGCGATGAAAATATTTTGCCTGCAAAATAACGCCCCGGACAAAAGCTGTCCGGGGCGCAGAAGGTGTGTTCTTTCCCTCGTACATGTCGTGGGAGAAAGCGGATGAACCTTCGTTCGTGCCGTACTCGGTGCGAACGCTGCAAGGCTTTTCGGCAAACTAAACGCCCCGGACAACAATTGTCCGGGGCGCAGAATCCTTCTTTAGCTAAATGCTCCACGGAGCTGTCCAAGCAGCTCCATCCCTTTGAATTTCAGCACATAACCCTCATTTTCTCCGGTCACCAGGTTGACCTGATCTTTGGTGAAGTAACCCGCCTCAGCAGCCTCGTCCACGGTTTCGCTGGCCGCTCCCAAACACAGAGGCGGGAACGCGACGCACCACCAGTTTTGTCCCGCTCCCTCGCCAATGACAATGCGCAGAGCGGTATACTCCCCGGCAGGCAATGCAAACTGCTCGTATTCCTTGGTTGGGAACCAACACCGGGTGAGCTGGGCAGAGACCGGGTAGTCATACCCCTCCTCCTCTACCACCGCCCGCCCTGCGGCCGCCAAGGCAGTCAAATGGCCTTCCAGCGCCTGTCGGGCCTCCTCCAAAGTGGCTCCCTTCGGGTAGAACAATTCCGCCTGCTTCAGCACCCGATCCCGCACCGCCAGTTTTAATGCCTGGTCCTCGTTGCTATCCGAATTGGCAATCACGTGAAACCGGATGACGCTGTCAGCCAGCTCCTCCTGCTCCCGGCCCAGCCAAAAGCTTGCCACCAGAGTACACAGCAAGCCCAGCATCAGGGCCAATTCCCACCGCTTTAATTTTCTATCCATTGGGTCCTCCCACGGCGGCTGCTCCATAGAAAAAAGCCGCCCACAATTTGTAAGTAGTACTTACAGTGTGGACGACTTTTTGACATTTTAAACCGTGCGGGACAAAAATGTTTCCCGGAACTGCTGCGACAGAAGGGCGGCCGCCTTCTGGGCCTGCTCCTCCCGTTCAAACAGTCCGAAGGCGGTTGGTCCGGTTCCACTCATGGTAGCCCCCAGCGCGCCCTGCTGGATCAGGGTATTCTTGATTTCCGCCACCCGGGTAAGCTGCCGCTCGGGCAATACATCCTCAAAAACATTGTACATCCGTCGCGCCACGCCGCCCAGATCTTCCGCCTCCAACGCGGCCAGCAGACCCTCGGTGTCGGGGCGGCATCGGATTCTGCACCCGTCGATGCGGGCAAACAGTTCCGGAGTGGAGATAGGAAAATCCGGTTTGCAGACCACCACCCAGCAGGCCGGGAGCGGGGGCAGGGGCGTCAAAAGTTCTCCCCGTCCCTCGGCTAAGGCGGTGCCGCCCAACACGCAGTAGGGTACGTCAGAGCCCACCCGCTCCCCCACCCCCATCAGCTCCGTCTGAGAAAAGGGCTTGCCCTCCCATTCATTCAGTGCCCGCAAAACGGCGGCGGCATCGCTGCTTCCTCCCGCCATGCCGGCGCACACCGGGATCTGCTTGGTCAGGGTAATGTCCAGCCCTCTCGGTTCCCGGCCCAGCGCCTCATAGAAGCATAAAGCGGCTTTGCCCGCCAGATTCCGCTCCCCGCAGGGCAAAAAGCTGAGGTTGGATCGCACCCGAATCCCCCGGTCTCCGCTGTCCTGCAGAATCAGGGTGTCCGCCAGAGTAATCGACTGCATCACCATTTTCAGGTCGTGGTAGCCGTCCGGCCGTTTGCCCAGCACGTCCAAGGTCAAATTCAGTTTTGCCTGTGCCTTGACCTCCATACCGTCCACCTCGCTCCGTTTTTGGTTACTCCCTAATTTTCCGGGCCTCCAGATAAAACCGCTTATCATGAGCCTCCCCCATGGAGAAGGTCTTACGCGGCAGGACCCCGTCGTGAATCACGGTGGGGAACAGCTCCTCCTTGCCCATGGGCGGCAACAGGAATGCGATGGACTGGGCCCGTCCCGCCAGCTGGGCCGCTACGTCGGCCCCGTGGATGTAGTCAATCCGCGCCCCCGTATGGCGGGACAGATAGTCATCCAGAAAGGCCTGAAGCGTGCCCACCGGCAGCTGAGCCTTGGGCGATGCGACCACGACCCGGCCCCGAACTGCCCCATACACATAAGGCAAGACATGAGCTGCCCCCTCCTCCGAGGCGCCTTCCTCCTCCCGGCGGGCGCCGGGGTAGTACTCGACCAGGGCGCTGAGCAGCTCCTCCGGCTCCACCCCAAATACCACTCGGTGGATGGGTTCGAACTCCAGGGATTCATCATGGAGATTGACCAGCTCGCACAGGGCATACCTGGCCGGCAGAACGCCCCACTGCTCCGGGGCAACAAACCGCTTCTGCCGCTCGTAGCACTCCTTGGCGGTGGCCAGAGAGTGGTTGCCGTCCCCCACGGCGAACAAAAGCACCGCCTGCTCCCGGGTGTGATAGCGGGCGTTGAAGGCTGCGGGATCCGCCAGGGCAAGCAGGGCATTGCCCACCTGCTCTTTCTGCCCCTCCGTCAGCCGCCAGCCCCTGATCTGTCCCCCCCGCTCCATCAAGGAAAAATCATAAACCTCTTCCATCTCTCCGGTCTGTTTGGACAAAGGCTCGATGACCGTCTTTTCCGGGTCATCCGTCAACAGCATCACGTGGGGCAGCTCGATGGGGGCATTTTTCCGCACCGCAACTCGGGGCGGGATGCGGGAGAGTACGGTGCCCTCGGTAGCCCGGATGGGGGCGGTAGAGCCCGGCTCATAGTCATACTGCTCCAGATCCACCATGCCCATCAGACCCCGGCGCACCTTCCCGCTGTCCAGGGTCCGCTCCACATAGAACAGGCTGTCCGGGTATTCCGCAAACCGACCTTCCCGGAGATAACGGGTCATGGTGTTGTTGATCTCCATGATATCCGTTTCCACGTTTGGACCCTCCAGGCAGCTTTCCGGCAGGATGAGCCGCAGGGCAGAAGGGGCGCGGCCCACCCGTTCCCCGACCCGCTGCCAATACTCCGGCTGGGAGGTATATTGGTCGCAGGCCACCACCGACCACAGGGACAGATCACAGTCCCGGGGCAGCAGAATATCGGCGGGTTTAAACGGTAAGGTTTCAAATGTATGTTTCATTCCGGGATTCCTCTTTTCCGAATGTTCCAATTGTTCCGCGCTGGGCCGGCACCCATCAAAGGATGGCGCACAGCCAGACTTCTCCATCAGTTCATCGCATTCCTGATGGCAGAGAGCAGCTCGTCAAATTCCTCAAAGCTGGGGATGTCGGGATGATCCTCCTTGATTTTGTCAGGGCTTTTGAACAGGAATCCGGCCTTGCTGGCCTGAATCATCCCAAGATCGTTGTAACTGTCCCCGCTGGCAATGGTCTGATAGCCGATGGACTGCAGGGCCCGCACCGTGGTGAGCTTGGACTGTTCGCAGCGCATCTGAAAGCCGGTGATCTCCCCACTTGGCGCCACCTCCAAGGTATTGCAGAAGATGGTAGGCCAGCCCAGCTTTTCCATCAGGGGCTTGGCAAACTGCTCAAAGGTGTCGCTGAGGATGATGACCTGGGTCAAGGAGCGCAGCTCGTCCAAAAATTCCTTTGCTCCCGGGAGGGGATCGATGGTGGCAATGGTCTGCTGGATCTCCTTCAGCCCCAGGCCGTGCTCCTTCAAAATGCCCAGGCGCCACTTCATCAGCTTGTCATAGTCCGGCTCATCCCGGGTGGTACGCTTCAGCTCCGGGATTCCGCTGGCCTCGGCAAACGCGATCCAGATTTCCGGCACCAGCACGCCTTCCATATCCAAACAGGTAATATACATGATGTTCTTCCTCTCATTCGTACAGATAAAATTTCTCGTTCTTCCCGGCCGGTCAGGCTTCTTCTTTTCCCTGCTTGCGGCGCAGGTTGGTCAGAAAGTTGTCCATACGGCTGATCGCCTCGGCAATGTCGCGCATGGAAGCGGCATAGCAGGCTCTGACGTAGCCCTCTCCCCCCGGGCCAAAGGCATTGCCGGGGATCACAGCCACCTTTTCCTCCATCAGGAACCGCTCACAAAATTCTTCACTGGTCAGCCCGGTGGACTGGATGCAGGGGAATACGTAAAAAGCCCCCTTCGGCTCAAAACAGGTCAGCCCAATGCGGTTGAGGTTTTCCACCAGGTAACGGCGGCGGCGGTCGTACTCCTCGCGCATATGCTCGATGTCTCCGTCGCCATTTCGCATGGCCTCTACGGCGGCGTACTGGCTGGTGGTGGGGGCGGACATAATACCGAACTGATGGAGCTTGGTCATGGCCCCGACGATGGGCTTTGGCGCACAGACGTAGCCCATACGCCAGCCCGTCATGGCATGGCTCTTGGAGAAACCGTTGACCACAACGGTGCGCTCGTACATGTCGGTGATGTTGGCCATGGAGACGTGGCGCTGTCCGTAGGTCAGCTCGGCGTAAATTTCGTCGGAGAGAACCATGATATCGGTCCCCCGCAGCACCTCTGCAATGGCCTCCAGATCCCGGCGCTCCATGATGCCGCCGGTAGGGTTGGAGGGGAAAGGCAGCACCAAAACCTTGGTTTTTGGCGTAATGGCCGCCTTCAGCTGCTCGGGCGTGAGCCGAAACTCGTTCTCCGCTTTCAGCTCTATGTACACCGGCACGCCCCCCGCCATCTCAGCCAGAGGCCCATAGCAGACGAAGGAGGGAGCGGGAACAATGACCTCGTCCCCCGGATTGAGCATAACCCGCAGGGCCAGGTCAATGGCCTCGCTGCCGCCCACGGTGACCAGAATCTGGCCGTTGTAATCGTACTGCAAATCAAAGCGGCGGGTCAGATAGGCCGCGATTTCCCTGCGGAGTTGGAGCATACCGGCGTTGGAGGTGTACTTGGTGTGGCCCCGCTCCAGGGAGTAGATGCCCGCATCCCGGATGTGCCAGGGGGTGACAAAGTCGGGCTCTCCGATTCCAAGGGAGATCGCGTCGCTCATCTCCTCCAGAATGTCAAAAAACTTCCGGATGCCGGATGGCTTGACCCCTTGGATCTTCTCGTTCAGGATCTGGTCGTAGTTCATACGAAGATATACTCCCTTTCTTCAGGCTCCTGGGGCCGGAACACCAGGTGCTTCTCTTTATATTTTTTCAGGATAAAGTGGGTGGCGGTTCCGGTTACCCCCTGAATGGGCGCCAGGCGCTCGCCGACAAATTGAGCCACTTCCCGCAGGGTTCGTCCCGAAATGATAACAGTCAAATCGAAGGAGCCGCTCATCAGATACATACTCTCTACCTCGTCATACTGGTAGATGCGCTCTGCAATGCGGTCAAACCCGTCGATGGACTGGGGGGTCACATTGACCTCGATCAGGGCGGTCACTGTCTCACGGCGTATCCGGTCCCAATCAATGATGGCCTGATACCCCAAAATGATCCGTTCCTTCTCATAATTCCGAATGGCTGCCTTTGCTTCCTCCACAGGAATCCCTGCGGCTGCTGCCAGCTGCTCTTTGCTCATGGTGCAGTCCTGTTCCAACAATTCCAACAGCTTTTCCATGACGGTCTCCTCCGCTTCGTTTCAGTTTCCCGCTTTTTTTAGATGGGTTCAGAATATTATACACAGATCAGCGAAGAAAAACAATCCCGGACTTTTCATTCCAATGCGTTTCATTTGGTCCTATCCCTGCGGCTGTGCCACGCAGAGTCCGAACCTGGCACGGCACGAACCAAGCGCCATCGTTATCTCCGCCGACACGTGCGTTGGAGAACACACATCCCGGCCACCAAGCGTGCGAACGGTCCGCCGTTGGCGGGCCGTTCGTGTACGCGGCAAGCCGCAGCCCACCGTCTTGACCACGCCTCCACCCTGCGGCGGAGGCGTGGTTCAGGTTCCTCTGTCTATCCGGGCCGCCACCCACGCATGGCCTCCTCCAGCTTTTCCAGCGCCCGCTTTTCAATGCGCGATACTGTTCGTATCGCCTATTGTAAGCGATTGGCTCTAAGAAATGGCTTCCAGCTGACGGAAGCGGAAATGGATGATAATTCGTTTGTCCTCGGTCAGTTCGACCCGCTCGATCAAGCTAACGAGCAATTCCCTGTTCGACCACGCACCGTCGATAAAACGGTTCACCAACTCGCGGGCCAACTTCTTCTGCTTATCCGGTTCATAAGCAGGTGCTTCCAGTCCGGACAGTTTCTGTTCCAGCGCCGCCCGCTCCTGTTTGGCTCTCTGGTAAATGCGTTTAAAGTCCTGCTCCTCCAGAATTCCAGACAGGCGATCCATATACATCCGGTCAAGATGCGCCGTCAAGCTCTCAATTTTAGTCTTGAGCGCGGCAGCTTCCTCCACCCGGCTGTCCGACTGATCAGCTTCCTCCACCGCCTTTTCTGCCGTGGGGAGAAGCTCTTCGGTTCGCACATAGTCTTCACAGACCTCCCGTACTTTTTTTATGACAGCCTGTGTAACAGTCTGCTCCTTGATGGAGTGGCAGGTGCAAACGCCGGCTTTTGTGAAGCGCTGGTAGGTGCGGCATACAAAGTAGAGGCAGTCTTCTCCTTTGGCATTTTTGCGGTTGATGACGGCCAGCGGATAACCACATTCGTGGCAGTAGATCAGCCCTTTCAGCAAAAAATCGTAGGTCCGTGAACGGGTGGTCTTGCGGCTTCCCAACAGTTGCTGTACTTTATGAAAGGTATCTCTGCAAATCAAAGGCTCGTGAGTGCCTTCTACCACAATCCAGCTCTCCCGCGGCTGACGGACGCATTTCTTCGACTTGTAGTTGATCTTCTTGGACCGTCCCTGAACCATGTTGCCGATATACGTCTCATTTTGCAGCATGTCGGAAATTCGCTCGCTGCTCCACATCCCGGAGTACGGACCAGTTTTCCCCGGCGTTAATCCCGCGTAGACAGCGGGCGTTGGTATTTGCTCCGCGTTGAGCTGGGCCGCAATTTGCCGGCAAGATAGCCCCTCCAGCGCCATGCCGAAAATGCGTCGCACCATGGGTGCCGCCTCTTCATCAATCACAATTTTGTTCTTTTCCTCCGCCATTTTGTAACCAAAAAGCGGTTTCCCTCCAATAAAAAGCCCTTTGCGCTGTTTGTCGTGCTTGACGCTCTTGATCTTCTTGGATATGTCCTTCGCGTACATGTCGTTCATGATAGCCCGGAATGGCGTGATGTCGTTTGCCGTGCTCTCAATCCCCGTGTCAATGCCGTCCAGCAGTGATATATAGCGGACCCGGTTTTCCGGAAAATAGCGTTCCATGTAATGACCGGTCATGATATAGTCACGACCGAGACGGGACAGGTCCTTGGTAATCACCATGTTGACCTTTTTTGCTTCAATATCTGCAATCATACGCTGGAAGGCCGGACGGTCGAAATTTGTTCCGCTCCATCCGTCATC
>JBFWME010000030.1:0-1987 GCA_050251755.1 Lawsonibacter sp.
GGGTATATAGAGTTCCTGGCCCCAAGCGTACCCGGCCCCGGGTTCGCCGCTCTACAAACTCCGTAATCTCAATGCCGCACATGTTCCGATGCAGGAAGGACATGAGGACATAGAACATCGGTTCAGTAAGCGGACCTCGTTCCTTGCTGCCCATTCTCCCAGTCTCCTTTCGGGGTTTAGCTGAAAAAATATCGCAATTCGATATCGACTAACGATATTATAGCGCGGGAAAGAAAAAGTTGTCAATCGCAAAATGTCAAAAAAGACGGAATACCTTAAAATTCTCCACAACCGATTCTGACCTAATTTTCTCGGCCAAGCCAGTATAATAGGGTCTGCGGTGTTTGGAAAAAACGGCCGCCTGCTTTGGGAACATCCCGGCGGGCGGCGTCCTGGAGGCATCGGGTATTGCATCGGCGGGAGAGGAATGGGGCTGTCTATGACTGTTATTTATGTTGATACGCTGTTTCTTCTCAACGCCGTTGTGGACTACTTGCTGCTGTTGGCCGCTGCCCGGCTGGCGGGAGAGCCGTTAAAGCGGCTGCGCTTTGGGGCGGGGGCGGTTTTGGGCGGGTTATACGCCGTGGCTATTTTTTTGCCCGGGATGGCCTTCCTCAGTCATCCTATCTGCAGAATTGCCTCCGCCGTGCTGATGCTGCTGGCGGCCTACGGGGGGAGCCGCCGCCTACTGCGCCAGGGAATCATTTTCTTTGCGCTGACCTGCGCGTTTGGGGGCGGGGTCGTTGCCATTGGACTGTTGGGGCGACAGGGGCTTGCGCTGGGAAACAGCGGAGTATTTTATTCCTCTTTGGATTTGAAAATCGTGCTGTTGTCGGCAGCCGTATGTTATATCGTGCTGACCATCACATTTCAAAGGGTAGGAAGGCACAGTACGTTATCGGGCGAACTGCTGCCAACCCGATTGGTTTTGGGTGAACGGGCGGTGGAACTGACCACGCTGGTGGATACAGGCAATACCCTTACGGATCCGGTATCCGGTCGGCCGGTGATGGTGGCGGAAGGGGAGAGCTTGGAAGACCTGTTTCCCGGGGAATACCGTCCTGGGCCGGCAGACCTGCGAGATCCGACCGGAGCGATCACTCGGCTGGGAACCGGGGCGTGGAAGGGCCGATTCTGCCTGCTGCCCTACCGGGCGGTGGGAGTGGATCGGGGGCTGTTGTTGGCTCTGCGGGTAGACCGGATTACATTGGGTGGAAAAGACCGGGGCCCATTCTTGGTTGCCCTGTCTCCAACGCCGGTATCAGACGGCGGAGGTTATCGGGCTTTGGTTGGCCCGCTGGAAGGAACTGGACAGAAAGGACGGATTTAAGATGAAAGGAATCTGGTTTCAAATAAAAGGGCGGGTGGCGTCGCTGCTGGTCAGATTGGGACTGTGTCAACCAGGTAAAGTGATGTACATCGGGGGCAGCGACACCTTGCCCGCCCCCCTCAGTCGAGAGGCAGAGGCCGATCTGATTGTCCGCCTGGAGCAAGGAGACAGTAAGGCGCGGAATCTTTTGATCGAGCACAATCTGCGTCTGGTTGCTTACATCGCCCGGAGGTTTGAAAACACGGGCATCAATATTGAGGATTTGATCTCCATTGGCACCATCGGGCTGATCAAGGCGGTTGGAACCTATCAGCCGGCCAAAAGCATCAAACTGGCCACCTATGCCAGCCGCTGCATTGAAAACGAGATTCTGATGCACCTGCGGAAAACCGCCAACCAAAAGAGCGAGTTGTCCTTTGATGAGCCGCTGAATACCGACTGGGACGGCAACGAGCTGCTTCTGTCCGATATCTTAGGAACCGATGGAGATTTGGTGATGCGCCCCATTGAGGCGGATGTAGACCGGCAGCTGCTCTACCAGGCCATGGATCGGCTGGAACCAAGAGAGCGCACCATCATCACCATGCGCTTTGGCCTGGATGGCCGTCGGGAATACACCCAAAAGGAGGTGGCGGATCAGCTGGGAATCTCACAGTC
>JBFWME010000030.1:2087-18746 GCA_050251755.1 Lawsonibacter sp.
TTGAAAGAAAAGATGGATTTTTGGACCGAAAGAAAAAAAGGAAGCCGAATTTTTCGGCTCCCTTTTTTACAGCGCTTGTCGAAACAGCCCGTGCTGCGTGCAATACCAATACAAAAATCCGTGGTGTTTCCGGGGCAGTCGGATCTGAAAATCCCACTCGGGCCAGCGCTTGATCATGGTGGCCTGCTCTCCGTTTACCAGGGCGGCAAACGACAGAAAATGGCTCTTTTCCATGGGATGAGCCGAAGTGAGGAACCAGTCATCTTCGATCGGTTCCCGATTCAAACGGTGGGAATCGTCAGGCTTTTGAGGGACTAAAGGCTCCAATATCCTGCCGCAGCAAGACAGGGCGACCGCCCCTGTCGCGGTTACCAGATTTCCACACTGGGAGCAGACATAAAAGTTTAAATTTCGCATACTTCCTCCATCCGGTTCCTGCTCGTTCAGACTTCCGGCCAGAAGACCCTCCATAGGGATGCCCAAGGTTTGAGCCAGACCGGGCAGGAAGGACACATCCGGACAGCCCAGTCCACGCTCCCACTTGGACACTGCCCGGTCGGTGACACCCAGGGCATTCGCCAGCATTCGCTGGGTCATATTTCGTTCCAGACGCAGAGTGCGGATGAGCAGCCCGATTTTGTTTTGATCCATACTCGATCCCTCCTAAACAGTCATTATGCCAAAGACCGGGGCAAATTGCAACCAACGTTCCGTTGAGTATGACAGGAAAAGGTTTGACAGCAGGGGGGGAGATAGAGTAAACTATGTTAGATAATTATGCATCTTCCAGTGATTAGGGAGCAACGATATGAAACGAAATTCCAAGGTATCTACGGCAGTGATCCGCCGCCTGCCCCGGTATTACCGCCATCTGTCCGAATTGCAGGAGGCCGGAGTGGTGCGGATCTCCTCCAGCGCGTTGGGCAAATCCATGGGGCTGACTGCGTCTCAGATTCGTCAGGATCTGTTTTGTTTTGGCGGCTTTGGCCAACAGGGATATGGCTATAAGGTAGACAGTTTGAAAGAGGAGATCGGTGAGATTCTGGGGATCAACCGCGGTCACACGATTGTGGTGCTGGGCACCGGAAATCTGGGTCGTGCCCTCATTCAAAACTTCAAATTTTCCAGCAATGGATTTCGGCTGCTGGCCGCGTTCGACGTTAATGAGCAGGTGGTTGGCACGAAGATCGCCGGCGTGCCGGTGTACCACGTGTCTTCTTTGGAGCCGTTTCTGGCCCAACATCCGGTGGACGTGGGCCTGCTGACGGTGCCCATTTCTGCTGCTCAGGATATGGGGGATCGTCTGGTGTCCGCCGGGGTCAAAGGCATCTGGAATTTCACGAACTATGAAATTACCTTTCATCGGGACGACGTGGTGGTGGAGTCGGTCCACTTTTCTGACAGTCTGCTGGCACTGAGCTACATGATCTCCCAACGGGAGGACCGGGCTGAGGGACAAGCAGGGGAGGATGCGTGATGAAAAAATCTGCCGCCCGTCTGCTGTGTGCGGTCGGGGCACTGGTTCTGATGGCCTGTGGGGCTCTTGCTCTTTCCTCCGGAGACAGCCTGGTTACCCTCAGTTATTTGAAAGATACCTTTCTCCCAGCCGCGGTAGAAACGGGAGCGGAGGCGGCCAACGCCAAGCTTCAGGAAACTTACGACAGTGCCAAAAGTTCGCTGGATGAACTGCAGCAGAGCTATCTGGCCGAGGCGACCGGGGGAGAGACCGGGACGCTGTACAGTGCGACCCTTCAGGCCCGGAGCTGGAATGAAGGGGCTGTGGTGGTGCTGCCCACCGGCTCGGGTGTGTTGGTACTGGCAGGAGGGGTCACAGTGTCCCACAGCGGAACGGTGATTGACGTGACGGCGGGGGCCGAGGTGGCTTCCGGGAACCGACTGACCGCCAACCACCGCTATCTGGTCGGAGAGGACACCACGGCCCAAATGACCGTCCTATCCGGCGCCGCCCAGATGGGGGTGCAGGGGAGCTATGAGGTGACGGACCAAGGTACAGAAACAACCCCCTTTTACGATATCTGCCGTACGGATTGGTATTATGCTCCGGTGAACTATGTCTATGCAAACAGCCTGTTCTCCGGCATGGACGAGAACCATTTTGGCCCCGACTCAGCCATGAATCGCGCTATGCTGATGACCGTGCTCTATCGGATGGCGGGCTCCCCAACCTCCCAGCTTCAGTCAGCCGGCGTCAGCTTTGCCGACGTGCAGGATTCTGACTGGTATGCCCCCTATGTAAAGTGGGGAGCGGCCCAGGGTATTACCGCCGGAACCGGCGCCAATACCTTTAGCCCGGAGCAGCAGGTGACCCGTCAACAGGTTGTGGTGCTGCTGTACAGCTTTGCCGCAAATTATCTGGGGTTGAATCTGACCGACGGGGCGGACCTGTCCGACTACCAAGATTTCGCTGAGACCAGTGACTGGGCCAGAGAAGCCTTGTCCTGGGCGGTGGCGGAAGGAGTCATCAGCAGTTCCTCTGCCGACGCGCTGACCCTCAGTCCTCAAAAAAACGCCAACCGGGCCGAGGTGGCCACGATGTTGCGCGCCTTTTCCGAAAAAATCCTTTGAATGTGGCTGAACCCATTTTCGGCTTTCGCATATGATGGGATTGAGAGTGGCAAACAGCTCTCTTAAAACTTTCATAAACAGGAGGTACTCAAATGGGGTGCTGTAATAACGGTTGTGGGGGCGGCGGAGGCTGCCTGTGGATCATTATTCTGATCATCATCCTGTTCTGCTGCTGCGGCAGTGGCTTTGGCGGCTGTTTCAACGGATGTGGCGGCTGCAACAACGGTTGTGGCGGTTGCAACAACGGCTGCTGCTAATCGAGGACAACAAGCCGAAGGGGGCGCGGACCATTGGTCCGTGCCCCAATTTTTTGACCGAAATTGGACGGGCTTTGGGATGGAAAGTGCAGGAAACTAGTCATTTTTTTGGAAAACAATCTTGCAATTTAGTGTGGAAAGGTGTATGATAAGCGGCATGAACAAGGCCGACGGTCCCCCGATTAAGAGACGAAATTTAGACGGGAAAAGGGGACCGGCGGGTTTTGTCGTGCGTCCATTGGTGTGTATGAAATGGAACGCACGTTGTTTCGTTCTGGGAGGGTACCCCGCTTGAGCAATCCGGCTATTCTTTTATAAAGAGGTGAGAATTCGGGCGGGATTGAATGAAACAGATGATTCATTGTTCCAGCAATTGCAGTATAGGGAGGTCGAAATTTGAATGAGTAAATTTCTCAAACGTTCCGCACAAGGCGCGGAAGTCCCCCATGAGAAGCGGACTTCCAACCTTGAGACGGTAGTGATGCCACTGCCGTCAAAGATCGTCTTGTCTATGGCTCAGCATATCGGAGCTCCAGCAGCCCCCACTGTTGCCAAGGGCGATCAGGTGTATGTGGGCACTGTGGTGGGCAAATCCGGCGGCTTTGTCTCTTCGGACATTCACTCCGGTGTCTCCGGTATTGTGGATGGCATTACCAAGATTACCGCCCCCAATGGCGCGGTTCAGACTGCTGTGGTGATCGTTCCGGACGGCCAGCAGAAAGTGGATCCCGCCATTGCCCCGCCCGAAGTCACCGATTTGAAGTCCTTTCAGGACGCGGTCCGCGCCAGCGGTCTGGTCGGACTGGGCGGCGCCGGTTTTCCTGCGGCGGTGAAACTTGCCCCCAAGAATTTGGACGAGATTGATACGCTGATCATCAACGGCGCTGAGTGCGAACCTTATATTACGTCTGACAACCGCTGCCTCATTGAGGATACTCATTTTATTCTCAGCGGCGTCAAGTCGGTGATGAAGTACTTAAACATTGCCAAATGTGTCATTGGAATCGAGGGTAACAAGCCGGAAGCCATTGCGAAGATGAAGGATGCCATCGACAGTTCCGACATCGAGGTAAAAACCCTGGCCTGCCGGTATCCTCAGGGCGCTGAGAAAGTACTGATTGAGAACTGCACCGGCCGGGAAGTCCCGTTTCCCGGACTGCCCTCCGATGTGGGCGTTATTGTCATGAACGTCACCTCTGTGGCCTTTGTTGGCAAGTACCTGGAAACCGGGATTCCGCTGGTGACCAAGCGGCTGACGGTAGAGGGCGATGTCGTCAAAGAGCCCAAGAATGTGGAAGTGGTCATTGGCACCCCGATTCAGGAACTGCTGGACTTTTGCGGGGGTCTGACCGATGAGCCTGGTAAGGTGCTGTACGGCGGCCCCATGATGGGCAACTGTGTCGCCGACCTGTCCCAGCCGATTTTGAAGAACAACAATGCCGTGATGGCCTTCTCCAAAAAATGGGCTCATCTCCCCAAGGAGACCAACTGCATCCACTGTGGCCGGTGTACCAACGCCTGCCCCCTTGGTCTGTCTGCCAAAGAGATTGTTCAGGCCTATCACGACGGGAAAGTGGAGCTGCTTCAGGAGCTGAACGCCGACCTGTGCATGAGCTGCGGCACCTGCTCCTTTGTCTGCCCTGCCAAGCGGCCTTTGGCTCCCTCCATTGCATTGGCTAAAATTATGATGAAGAACGGAGGGAAAAAGTAATGGCCAATAAGCTCATTGTGACTGCCGCGCCTCACATTACCAGCACGGACAGCACCCAAAAAATTATGCAGCGTGTCTGCATCGCGTTGGTCCCAACTCTGATTGCCTCCGTGGTGATTTTTGGGTTCAGTGCACTGGTTCTTACTGCCGTTACGGTAGCGGCTTGTGTCCTCTTTGAATACGGCTACTGCAAGATGGTTGGCCGTGAGATTCCAACCGGAGATTTCTCCGCCGTTGTAACCGGAATGCTGCTGGCGTTCAACCTGCCCGCCACCCTGCCCTGGTGGATGGCCATCGTGGGCGCTTTCATTGCCATTGTCATTGTAAAGCAACTCTTCGGCGGCCTGGGCTACAACTTTGCCAACCCTGCGATTGTAGCACGTATTGCTTTGGCACTCGGCTTTGCCAGCCGTATGTCCAACTATCCAAAGCCGGAGAACGGGATCGACGCCTTTGCTTCCGCTACTCCGCTGGCTGCGGCCGGTCAGGTGGGATCCGACGGCTACCTGACCCTGCTGCTGGGCAACCATGGCGGCGTCCTGGGTGAGACCTGCGCCATCACCCTTCTTCTGGGCGGCATTTACCTGATTGTCACAAAGGTCATCAGCCCCATGATTCCTGTTACTTATTTGGCCACTGTGGCTGTGCTCAGCTTTCTGGGCGGTCAGGACCCCATCTATCAGCTGCTGTCCGGCGGCCTGATGCTGGGCGCCTTCTTCATGGCCACCGACTACGTCACTTCTCCCACCTCTGATAAGGGCAAGCTGATCTTTGGCATTGGCCTTGGTGTCATCACCTGTGCCATTCGATTCCTTGGAACGATGAACGAGGGCGTGTCCTTTGCCATTCTGCTGATGAATCTGGTGGTGCCCTATATCGACGTGCTGACCCGGCAGGACAAGCTGGGCATTGCCAAGGTGAAAAAGGGAGGTGCCGCAAAATGAGCAACTGGAACAAGATTGCCAAGCCCATTGTGGTGCTGTGTGTGATCTGCATCGTCATCACCGGGGCTCTGGCAGTCACCAACAACGCCACCGCCCCCATTATTGCGGAGGCAACCCGGGTGGCTCAGGAGCAAGCCCGGAAGGAATTACTTCCCGATGCCGACAACTTCACGAAGGTGGAAGGCATTGAGGCGGAGAACGTTTCTGATATCTATGTGGCGGACAACGGAGTGGGCACGGTGATTACCTGCACCGCAAAGGGCTATGGCGGCACGATTACCGTCATGGTGGCCTTCAGCCCGGATGATACGGTAAGCCGGATCAAGATCACCGAGCAGTCTGAGACCGCCGGCCTGGGTGCAAAAATCTCCACCGATAAGGAGTTCCAGAACAGCTTCTCCGGTCTGCCTGCCGAGGACTTTACGGTGACTGATATCAATGCCATTTCCGGCGCTACCATTTCCAGTAAGGCTGTCACTGCGGCCGTCAACGCCGCAATCGACGCCTATAATCAGATCGCTTGAAAGGCAGGTGAGTCAAAATGAGTAAAAATAGTAAAATGAGAATTCTAACCAACGGCATTTTGGCCGAAAACCCCGTTCTCCGGCTTGTTTTGGGCACCTGTCCCACGCTGGCCGTCACTACCATGGCCTCCAACGGCATTGGCATGGGCTTGGCCGCTACCTTTGTGCTGTTTTGTTCCAATGTGGTGATCTCCGCGCTGCGTAAGATCATTCCCGACCAGGTTCGAATCCCCTGTTATATTACTGTAATCGCCGGCTTCGTATCTGTGGTACAGATGATTGTCAAGGCATATGTGCCCACTTTGGACAAGGCTTTGGGCGTTTATCTGCCCCTGATCGTGGTGAACTGTATCATTTTGGGCCGGGCCGAGATGTTTGCTTCCAAGAACAGTGTGGTTGACTCCGCTCTGGACGGCATCGGCATGGGCATTGGCTTTACCATCACGCTGACCATTATGGGCTCCATCCGTGAAATCCTGGGCTCCGGCACTTGGATGGCCGGGTTGGGCGGACTGGTTTCTTCTCTGGGTTCCGACTTTGCGATTCGCGTCATTCCGGAGTCCATTGATTCGTTCTCTATTATGACCAGCGCTCCCGGCGGTTTCTTCGTCTTTGGTATTCTGATGGCCGGCGCTACCTGGCTGACCACCCGGCCCAAGAAGGAGAAGGCTGCCAAGCCCTCTGAAGCTGTGGAAGGAGGGAACGCATAATGGCACTGAAGCTTGCTAGTATCTTCTTTACGATGATCTTGGTGGACAACTATGTCCTTGCCAAGTTCCTGGGTATTTGTCCGTTCCTGGGCGTGTCCAAGAAGCTGGACAGCGCGGTTGGTATGTCTCTTGCCGTTACCTTCGTCATGGTGATGGCCACCGCCGCTACCTGGCCCATTTATAAAATTGTCCTGGTCCCCGCGGGTGCGGAGGGGACCGCACGTGACATGGGCTACCTCCAGACGATCGTGTTTATTCTGATTATCGCCATCCTGGTCCAGCTGCTGGAGAACTTTCTGAAGAAGTTTATCCCCGCTCTGTACAAGGCGTTGGGCGTGTATCTGCCTTTGATCACCACCAACTGCACCATTCTGGGTGTGACCATTCTAAACCTGGACAACGGCTATAACTTTGTGGAATCCATCGTCTGTGCTGCCGGCGCCGGCATCGGATTCCTGGTGGCCATGGTTCTGTTCTCCGGCGTCCGCCGCAAGGTGGAGCAGTCCGTTACGCCCGAGTGCTTTGCAGGTCTGCCGATTACCTTGGTGGCTGCTGCTATGGTGTCCCTGTCCTTCATGGGCTTCGGCGGCATCGTGACCGCCATCTTTGGCGTCTGATGGGAGGGGGAGAGTAATATGGATCCGATTTTATTGGCAATTATTGTAGTGACCGTCATCGGCTTGATCGGTGCGCTTATTCTGGTGGCCGCCTCCATTTTCATGTATGTGCCTGTGGACGAGCGCGTGGAGGCGATTACCGCTGCCCTGCCTGGCGCCAACTGCGGTGCCTGCGGCTGCGCCGGCTGTGCCGACTATGCCAAGACCGTGGTAATGGACGGAAACGCCGTCAATAAGTGTGTCCCAGGCGGCGCGAATGTCGCTGCCGCGGTTGCACAAATCATGGGCGTTGAGGCCGGTTCTTCCGCCTCTTTGAAAGCCGTGGTGGCTTGCTCCGGCACCTGCGAAAAGACTTCCAAGCGCTATGAGTTCGAGGGCATTGAAAGCTGCCTGGCCGTCAAGGGCCTGTACGGCGGTGACGGCATGTGTAAGTATGGCTGTCTGGGATATGGCGACTGCACCCGGGCCTGCGCCTTTGATGCCATCCACGTGGTTGACGGTGTTGCAAAAGTGGACCGTGAAAAGTGTGTCGGCTGCGGCGCCTGCGCCTCCGCATGTCCCAACTCCATCATCTCCATTGTGCCCGAGCACAAGCGTAAGCCTGTGGTTCTTTGCCAGAACAAGGACAAGGGTGGAGAGACCAGGAAGGTATGCACGGCTGGCTGTATCGGCTGCATGAAGTGCGCCAAAGCCTGTCCCAAGGAGGCCATCACGGTGGAAAACAACCTGGCCTATATCGATCAGGACAAGTGTGTTGGCTGCCAGCTCTGCGTGAAGGAGTGCCCCGTGGGTGTTATCCACGTGCCTGCTGCCAACAAGTGAATTTAGCGTACAATCATTGTAAAAGCGCCATCCCAGTTGGGATGGCGCTTTTTTATGTCTTCTAAGAAAATGGATTACAGCGTGAAAAAAGTTTTTGGTTACACCTTACTTCGATCTCGAAGCCAACTTGGTAAAGCTTTTGCCTTTACGTTTGAAACGATTCCCATTGCGGCGAACAGCGTAATAATGGAGGAGCCGCCGTAGCTGACAAACGGGAGGGTCAGCCCCATGACCGGAAGGACATAAAGGCACATTCCCACATTAAAAGCTACCTGAGCCAGCAGCATTCCGGCAATGCCCATGCACACATAGGCGGAAAAGGGAGAACTGGCGTGGCGGCTAACCCAGATACACCGCAGTACGATGAGGGACAGAGTGAGCAGCAGAAGAAGGCACCCGACCAGTCCAAGCTCTTCCCCGCAAACCGCAAAAATAAAGTCAGTGTGACGGGCGGGAAGGGCGTCACTGTTAGCAGCTTGGGTTTGAATTCCATGGAGATACCCCTGACCGAATAGCCGTCCGGATCCAATTGCCAAAAGAGAGCGGCTTTGCTGAAAGCCCTTTCCAAGGGGATCCAGACTGTGGTCAAAGACAACTCGGAAGCGCATGATGCGGTAGTCATTCCACCAGTGGGTCTCAGGCAGAACAAACAGCCAGATCGTCACCAATGTGAGTGCGATGATGCTGCCCGCCAGCACAAACCACCGCAGCTTTACACCCGAGACCCAGGCCAGGGCGACAAAAATCATCAAATAAATGACGCACATTCCCATATCGCCGCAAATGACGGCAATCAGGCCCAGCATGAATACCGTATGTCCGACAAGTTGAAGGACGGAGGGGATGGAACTGATCTCGTGGCCACTATCCTGAATTTTGGTAATTTGAAGGGCAAGGAGAAGCGTGAACGGGATTTTAATGATCTCGTTTGGTTGAATGTCCATTGGAAAGCCTGGAATGATGCGGGAGACAACCAGCCAGTTCAGATTGCCCGAGTTATAGTCTTCGCCCAGAGGGGTGAGGAGAAGAAGCATAAAAATGATGTTGAACGCCAGTAAAAGCTTCCAGTTCCGTTCAGCGAACAGCTGAAAATCCACAAAGGTGAGCAGCATGTAGACCACCACGCCCAACACAATGGCAACAAGCTGGATGAATACAAATCGGGTTTTTCCGGTGTATTGGGTGGCGGAATAAATGAGCGCCAGGCCAAACCCGCTGGCGATGAGACAGAGCGAAAGCAGAATCAAATCACCCTTCCGGAAAAACTCGCGGATGGGGGAAAATAGGGTGACCAAGGCGTCACCTCCTCATATCTGGGATAGAACAATGTATTTTATCACATTTTGCCGGAAAGGTAAAGAAAACGATAGGCGTTATAAAATTATAGCGATTCTCCCCGAAATCATAGAATTTACACTTGCTGTCTGATAATTCTGAGCAATTTTTCAATCAGTTAAAGAGTTTTGCAAACAGGAAGTCTGCGTTAGGTTGATTTGCGGCATCGGAACGGACTGCTCAGCACGGCGAGGTAAGTTGGGCGCGCGCACGGAATCCATCGGAAATGACGGGTCTGGTTTTATCCCATATCTCCCGCCAATGTTTCCAGTGCCTTTCGGTAAATACGCCGGCAAAGGAACAGGTCTTCCGGAAGGGCGTATTCATTGTTCCGATGCTCGGTGCGCGCTCGGCCGGGGAGCATGGGGCCGAACGCTACGATATTGTCCATTGCCCGGGCGTAAGTGCCACCTCCGATGACGGAGGGGCGGTGCTCCAGATCGCCGGTGATCTCCCGGTATACCTTCAAAAGAGCGGTGATGACCGGCCCGTTTTGATCCATATAAATGGGTGGATTTTCCTCAGTAAGCGTCACCGTCAGACCACGGGCATTCGCGGCTGCCCGAACCGGGTCAAGCACATCCTCTGCGCCAAAGGTGACCGGATTGCGGACGTCCAGAGTCAGCACCAGATCGTCCCCCTCCACAGCCAGAACACCGGCGTTGAGGGTCAATCTGCCGCTTTTTTCATCTTCCAGGCTACAGCCCATTTTTTCTCCATAGTAGTCCCAGCCAATGTAGGTTTGATAAAAGTCTACAAAGGGGCTGTGAAGATCAGACAGGGCGGCCAGCTGCTCCATCATGGCTGAGATGGCGTTTTTGCCTTCCTCCGGGGTGCTGGCATGGGCGGCCTTTCCTTCGGTTCGAACGGTGACCGGGCTGCCGCCCGCCCCGGAATATGTGACTTGACACCAGGGGGGGACCACGTTGGCAGCGTTGCCGCCGGAGGCGGACAGAAGGCCGCTTCTGGCCAGCGGCATCCGAAGTTCTATGGACAGGATGCCCTTTTCTCCATAAATAGCGGGAAAGTCGGCATCAGGCGTGATACCGAAGGTAGGGTGCTCTTCATGCGCAATGTAATAAGCCATATCGTCCCAACGGCCGGTTTCCTCACTGAGACCGAAAATAATGCGAATCCGCCGCCTCAGCGGACGGCCGGAGTCCAGGATGTCCTTCATGGCGTAGATACAGCACATCGTGGGGCCCTTGTCGTCGGTGACGCCCCGTCCGTAGGCACGATTTTCCACCAAAGTCAGAGCGTAGGGGGGGTAGTCCCAGCCATCACCGGCTGGAACTACGTCCAGATGGCACAAAACCCCAACCATCTCCTCGCCCTGGCCAATCTCCGCCCAGCCAACTTGGTTGTCACAATTTTTCATCCGGAATCCAAGACCGCGGCACAGATTCAGCACATAGTCCAGGGCCGCGGCTGGGCCGGCGCCAAAAGGAGCGGTTTCTGAACGCTGAATACCGGCTACGCTCTCGATACCGAGTAATTCGCCAAGACGGGCAAGCATTTCTTGATTGTCATACATCGCACAAACCTCATTCACAAAAGATTTTGTAGTTTACGTCATAGCAAAGAGAACAGTGGCCGAAGGCCTCCGGCACGCACAACTCATCCACGCGGCGGGGGTGGGCACACCAGCCAGGTGAAATCAAAAAAGAATGACGCGTAGTACCGAGCTTTCTATTGACAAATAGACCAAAGCATGTTAAGATAATTTTCGCCTCTGATTAAAGATGAGGAGAGATGTCCGAGTGGTTTAAGGAGCCGGTCTTGAAAACCGGTGACTCGCAAGAGCCGTGGGTTCGAATCCCACTCTCTCCGCCACTTTTTATCTAAAGTAAATAATTGACCAGAACTTGCAGCCATGCAGAAGTACCCAAGTGGCTATAAGGGGCTCCCCTGCTAAGGGAGTAGACGGGTTAAACCGTGCGAGGGTTCGAATCCCTCCTTCTGCGCCAGAAAGTGCCTAAAATTGCTTGCAATAAGTGATTTTAGGCACTTTCTATTTTAAATTTATTTTGAATCTTCCTTTTTTGAAACTAATATAATCTTTTGAAATCTTCTCTAAAATTAAAAAAACTTTTTCTATACAGTACACGGTAAAGTACAACGGTAAAGTACATTTCTATTTTGTTGTATAGAAAGGCCCGGGCGCTGTAAGACGCCGGGGCTTTTGCTATTCTTTCTCACTTTCAGTTTTGCCTTGGTCGATCTGTTCCAGAATTTCCTCGGTCAGCTTGTCCATGGCTTTTTCCATAAATTCATTCAGGCTGTATCCTGCGGCCCTTTGACGCTTCATCTTTTTCCTCGCTTTACTTACGGGGAAAGTGGGTCAAAATTTTTCATTAAATTCGCGTTTTTAATCCGTAACATGCTATCTGTTTTGTTTTTTCCACTTTGATTATTTTACCATTATTGTACCACGCCAAACTATTTTTATCTATCGTTAGATTTGTGCTTTTTATTACTTGTTTTTATCTCACATTAGATGTATGGTAACCATGAGCAACAAAAAGCATCGCAGGCGAAAACCTACGGCGCAGCCCAACGGAATGGAAAGCAGGTCAGCCCATTTGTACCGTGGAATTTGCCTTATGTATTTGAAACGGATATTTGATTATTTGTGACTATTTCCGTCAGCTTTCTCAACTTGCGATCTACAAGATGTATGAAAAAGAAGGTATAGTTCCGACAAAATGTCCACACTGTGTTCCTTTAAGAACTATTTTTATTATAAAGAATACTCATAATTCTTGCAAAAGTGTCAATTAACAACAAGATTCCCTTTGAAGTCAGTTAAACAATTTCAAAAAATTTACATTTGACAAAGCATATTTATTTACATTATGATAAAGACCATTAACGACGGCGTTATAGAATGTTGCGGTTTCGCAAACATTCTGATGTGACGTCGTTTTTTTTATAACAAAATAAGTAAGAAGGAGGAAAAAGCTGACATGAAAATAATTATTGTTGGCGGCGGCTGGGCCGGTTGTGCAGCGGCGATTTCAGCAAAAAAGAATGGGGCAGACGTAACGCTATGTGAGCGTACGGACATGTTGCTGGGAACCGGTCTTGTAGGTGGTATTATGCGCAACAACGGCCGATTCACAGCAACTGAGGAAGCCATCGCGTTGGGCGGTGGTGACATTTTTGAGGTTATAGACGCAAATTGCAGACACAAGAATGTTGACTTCCCGGGCCACAAACATGCAGATCTTTACGACATTGCTACGACACCAATGGCAGTACAACGATATCTTGAAAAAATTGGCGTTCATATTTTATCTCAATTTAGGATTGCGAAGCTGCGTATGGAAGGGGATGCCATCGCGGCCGTACAGGCCGACAACGGCGAGTGGCTGGAGGGCGATGTCTTTATCGACACCACCGGCACCGCAGGTCCCATGAATAACTGTATTAAATACGGCAACGGCTGCGCCATGTGCGTACTGCGCTGTCCAAGTTATGGTGGCCGTGTCAGTCTTACGGGATTGGCAGGCGTAAAAGAGATACAGGGAAAGAAGTCAAGCGGCGCGATCGGCGCGATGAGCGGTTCGTGCAAACTTTACAAGGAATCTCTTTCTCCTGAAATCGTAGCGCAGCTGAACAAAACGGGTGTTGCGGTGATACCGGTACCCAAAGCGTTGATTGAGGATCACCTGGACATTAAAGCGTGCCAACAATATGCGCTGAAAGAATTCATGGAAAATATAGTGCTACTGGATACCGGACATGCCAAGCTGATGAGCCCATACTTTAACATTGATCGTCTGCACAAAATCCCCGGTTTAGAAAATGCACGTTACGAGGATCCATACGCCGGCAACAAGGGCAACTCGATGCGATATTTTGCCATGGCGCCCCGTGACAACGCACTGAAGGTCAAGGGAGTAGCAAACCTGTTTTGCGGCGGAGAAAAGGCAGGCCTTCTGGTTGGGCATACCGAGGCGATTGTCACAGGAACCCTGGCTGGATACAACGCCGTACTTGCCGCAAAAGGCAAACCGACTTTTATACTGCCGCGTGAACTGACAATCGGAGACGCCATCGCCTATGTAAACGAGCAGATGCAGACTGAAAAGGGACTGGGCTTGAAATACACGTTCTCCGGTTCGGTTCTGTTCGAACGCATGAAAGAGCTGGGACTGTATACCACCGACATTCCCACCATTAAAGATCGTGTCGCACGGCTGGGTCTTACCGGCGTGTTTTCTCCGGCACACTAAATTTGGCATAAAATACTTGACTCCCTGTCCGTCGCATTTCGTGACCTGTATTGTGCGCAAACTCCCTATAAACGAACACATAAGGAGGAAGAATATGATGACTTTAGTGCATTATGTATATATTATTATGACAATTGTTATCATTGCGACGCTACTGTTAAAAAAAGAAATCGTACTGCCATGTATTATCGGTATACTGATGATGGGATTTGTAAGTTCCGGCAGTATTATCAACACCGTCCAGATCATGTACAACTCACTGGTGGCATCTGCCTCTGAATTCCTGGGGATCATCGTGGTCATTGCGTTGGTGGTGTCCATGTCCAAGACGCTCGGCTCCATCGGTGCGGATGAACTTATGATCCGCCCGTTCCAAAAGGTTATTAAATCCCAGAAAATTGCATTTTTTGTAGTCGGATTTGTCATGCTGATCGCATCCTGGTTTATTTGGCCGTCTCCTGCCGTAGCATTAGTTGGCGCACTGTTACTGCCGGTTGCCCTCAAGGCCGGGCTGCCCGCAATCTGGGCCGCGGTCGCCATGAACATCTTCGGTCATGGCATTGGTCTTTCCAGCGACTACTTCATTCAGGGCGCACCTGCTATTACCGCTAAGTCAGCCGGAATTGACACCACCGAACTCATAGCCGCGAGCGTTCCGCTGTGGCTGGTTATGAGTGTTGTGACGGTTACTGTCGCATTCATTATGTTCCTGAGGGACATGAAAAAAAATCCTATCAAGCGGACAGATGAACAGGTAGTCGAGGTTCAATCAGCTGTGAAGCCTACCAAATTCTCCTATCTGATAGCGATTATTACCCCGCTTGCGTTTGTCATTGACGTGATACTCATGATCATGTTCAATATCGTGGGCGGCGACGCTACCGCTCTGGTTGGCGGTACTGCAGTGATTATTATGAGCATTATCATCATCGGCAAAGGTGATTTCTTTGACTCGCTTGACCAAATTACCGATATGGTCAAGGACGGTTTCATTTTTGCAATTAAAATTTTTGCTCCAGTTATCGTGATTGCTGCCTTCTTCTTTATGGGCAGCGGCGAGATGGCTGCCAAGATTCTGGGCGAAGGCGCACCGGATATTCTCACGGACCTGGGTATGTATATGGCCAATTTGGTGCCGCTTGCCAAAGCGCCTATCGCAATCATGCAGAGTTTGATCGCCTTGATTACAGGTCTGGACGGCTCCGGCTTCTCCGGACTTCCCTTGGTAGGCTCTCTGGCGCATACCTTCGCCTTGGCTTCGGGCACCAATGTTGTAACGCTTAGCGCGCTTGGTCAGATCATCACCATTTGGACCGGCGGCGGGACCATCATTCCGTGGGGCGTAATTCCAGTGGCCGCTATTTGTAATGTGAAAGCTGCTGATCTTGCACGCAAAAACCTAATTCCCGTGATGTGCGGCATGGGTGCAACTCTGATCGTGGCGATATTCATGATCTAACGAAGCAAGAATTTCCATTTGTGTTCACTCAGTATATTTCCCCTTTTGCTTTGCAGTCCGCAGTATTCCATGCATAAATAGTAAGAGCACACCGGTTTCGGTGTGCTCTTACTATTCCTTTGCCAATAACATTGTGCCATGGCCGATAGATAATGAAAAAGCCTTAACAGTAATTTCTCTTTGCACGGCAGCTCTAGCACATTCTCAGGCGGATTTTTTATTTGCTTGGAGTTAAACTGATTTTGACTCCGCTGATTGCCAACGTTACGCCATCGGTCAACTGGATATTTTTATAGGTTTGCTCATACATATCAATCCCGTTGGTGTTCTTATCTGCTGTTCCAAGCACGGCATTGATTCCACCGCCATATGCGTTGTCAGAAGACACGTTTCCGCCCCCTGAAATGGCTACAATGTCATATACACCGGCCGGGAAATCTGTTCCAGCCACAAAATTTCCGTTTCCAAGCTCCACAGAATCGGTGATGTCCTGATTTCTCGGAGTGAGCGCTTGCGTGCTGGCATCATCACTTGAGATGGAAATTGTAACGCCGGAAATATACAGCGTTACACCTTCCGGAAGTTTAATGTTGCTGTATTCCTGCTCGTAAAGATCTAACCCGTTGACATTTTTTTCTGCGACGCCGAGAATGGCGTTGATTCCGCCCATGTACGCATTATCCGACGATACATTTCCGCCGCCCGCAACCGCAACAATATCATAGGTGCCGGCAGGAAAATCCACACCAGCTGTATAATTACCGCTTGACAATTCGGCACTGTATGCCTGAGTAGCGGGAGTTTGTTCGACTACGGAAGAAGAAGCAGAAGCCTGCGCAGAAGAAGAGGAAGCGGCCTTGGCCTGCGATCCACCGGCATCTTGATTCACGTCATGACCCGATCCGTTCGCAAAAGAACCAACCACAGAAAACAGGACGAAAACGGCCAGAACCCAAACCCACCATTTCTGATAAAATTTCTTTTTTCGCTTTTCCCCGCTGCCCACTTCGTTCCCGTTGATTTTCATTTCGAACACTCCTTTTCAATTTCGCCGCCATCCGACGACGTTAAGACACAATTTATAGCATTTTTAAAACAGCCGTTGCCTTCCCAATAATTCGAACGCACTCCAACTCATCTGCTGTGTAACTGTATGGTGCATAGTTATGATTGGCCGGCATAAGCGTCAGTATAGTCCCATTGTGATAAACGCGCTTTAATGTAGCTTTGTCCCCAATCAGAACGGCCGCAATTTCTCCGTTCTCCACTTCCGGCTGTTCCCGGATAAAGACGGTGTCTCCGTCGTCAATGGATGCGTCAATGATGCTGTCCCCCACGCAGTCAAGCACAAAATCGGCCTTTACGCCTTCTGGGAGCAACACATACTCCTGTATGTTCTGCTCGGCGAAAAGCGGCGTACCACAAGCAATCCGGCCGATGCGTGGGATGTAATTGA
>JBFWME010000030.1:18846-30049 GCA_050251755.1 Lawsonibacter sp.
GCTCCTCGGCAATTACGTTCCGACCAATAAAAGCCCGTCGTATTTGAATCCTAGGGCTTATCATCTGCTTCCCCATGATTTTGTGTTAAGCAAGATAAAAAACCACTTATAACGATCGTTATAAGTGGTTTTTTCAGCTTTTTAAACCAAACTCCGCTTAGCGAAACTCCGCTGTGGAAGGAAAATACAGAAAAACCTTGAAGATGATGGATGGATCCGAAGGTTCAGCTTTATAATTTGAAGTCTCCGTCGCCCAATCCGATACCGGCCAGCTTGGCAGGGCGGGGTGGGACCCGCTTCAGCGGGTCGTATTGGAAGGAACGACAGTGGGAGGCGGCGGCCATGACCCCTTTTTTGGGGCAGACAACTTGAGTCTCGCCCAGAGCGCGGCCGTGGGCACAGTATGTACAACGGGGCTCAATCTTTTTCTGAAACAGATTCATGGTGAAACTCCAATCTGTATATTGATCTGTTTGGCCATCCGCGCAAATCAACCGCTTTGCGATTCGCAGATATTATTATAGCGCATAACGCCCTCGTTTTCCACTGCTTTTTTTTACAATATAGACGGCAAGGGCCAGAAAAACGAGCCACACCCCCCAGGCGGCGACGGCGGAGATGGTTAAAGCCCGGTGAAAGTCCAGGTTGGCAATGGCCTCAGTTTGCTCCGCCAGATAGGTGGACACCGTACTTTGAATGGGAAGCACCCGGATCAGGAGTCCTACGATCAGGGCGGACAGGCCGCCATGAAGCAGCTTGCCGACCACATAGGTACGCAGGGACAGGCCGCTGTCACCCAGAAAGGCCATGACCTGGCAATGGACGGACACCCCCGCCCACCCCAGCATAAAAGCCGCCATGGACAGACGCCCGGACAGCGCCCCGTCGGTGAGCGAGGACACCCCGGAGGATACCTCCAGAATGCCGGTGAGCAGCCGCTCCGCCCAGATCTCGGATAAGCCAAGAGGAGCCAGCAGGCAGGACAGAAGGGAGGCGAGGGTGGTTAGAAATCCGGAGATGGTTAAAATCCGGATGGCAACGGTGAAGAATAAAATAAACGCGCAGATGTTGAGGGTGGATTGGAACGCCCCGGTGACCGACCGGGTGAAGGCGACCGGAAGGCTGGCAGTTTGAAACTGTGCGCCCGCTTTCCACTTGCTTCTGGGTCCCTCTCCCGGCTTGTAAAAGCGAAACAACAGTCCGATCAGAAGAGAGGCCGAAATGTGTCCCAGATACAAAAGAAGTCCGATTGCTCCGCTGCTGAACACTCCGGCGCCTACCACCCCCAAAATGAAGGCCGGGCCGCAGTTGTTACAAAACGCCAGCATGCGTTCCGCCTCGGTACGGGAACATTGTCCGCTTTGATACAGACTGATTGCGGTGCGGGCGCCCACTGGATATCCGCCCACAAAACCAAGGGCCAGCGCGGTGGCGCAGGATCCGTTGACCCGAAACAAGGGAGCCATAATGGGTTCCAGCAATTTTCCTAAGTAGCGGGACATGCCCAGATCCACCACCATGGAGGAGAGCACAAAAAAGGGGAATAGAGAAGGGATGATCACGTTTCCGCACAGCGCTAATCCGTCCCGCATGGCCTCCATGGCCTGCCGGGGCCAGATGACCAGAGCCATGGCGGCGAACAGCAGCCCAAGCCCAAGCAGCAGATCCCGATATTTTTGTTTGCTCATCAGCCGGCCCATGGAAGAATCACCTCAACGACACCAGATTGAAGTGGAGGCAAAAACCCCCGCTTTGAAGCATATGAAGCGTTTTGCTCAAGTTTGCCTGTCCGCGGAAAAGAATTGCTTCGAACGGGAAAAACAGATATAATAGCAGCGAAACGTATGATAGTTTGAGTTCAGCCCCTTTTTCTCGTCCCCCTTTGGGACAACCAAAAAGGTGGCGTATGATACCAGTTCAACTGCGACTCCCCGACGTTATGAATTGAAAAAATCCCACAGCCCCGCAGTCGGTCTCGGAGCAAGAAGGATAAAAGTTAGGAAAGAGAAACCATCAGATGGAACAACTTCGAATGATTGATACCCCCGCGGGGACCATTCAATATGTGCTGGTCAAAAAGCGGGTGAAGAATCTCAACCTTCGGGTGGGCGTTGCGGGCAGAGTGACCCTCTCCGTGCCATACGGCTGTCCGGATAGCCGGGCGGATCAGATGGTGCGGGAGAAATGTGGCTGGATCTCCAGCGCGCTGGAGCGGCAGCGGGCGCAAACGAAGGAGCTGCTACCGGAGCCGTCCCGGGCAGAATGCCGTATCCTGTTAAACAAGGCGCTGGAACGGGTCTACCCGCTGACAGCTTCCGTTGGAGTGCCCATGCCGGAGATGAAAATTCGTACCATGAGAAGTCAATGGGGAAACTGCCACTGGAAACAGGGCTATATTACGCTGAACACCGCGCTGGCCCGGTGCCCGGAGCATCTGCGGGACTATGTGGCCCTTCATGAGCTGGTTCATTTCCTTCATCACGACCACGGACCTGGATTTTATGCGCGCATGGATGCGCTCATGCCCACGTGGCGAGAACGACGCAGGGAACTGCGCCATTACGCCGCCGCGCTTGAGAAGACGTAAGAAAGCGCGAGAAACGGCGCGGCGCCGCGGGATGGAACCAACGCCTGCCATCCGGCTGCCGGCCAAAGAAGAGCACGATGAATGATCGACATTCAAACCTGGATAAAGAAATATCACAAGTTTCGCCTCTCCCTCTCATAGAAATAGAGGGAGAGGCTATTTTGTGCTTCAGAGAAATAAAAAATCGGCGAGCCGCTCGCCGTAAAAGCGGCGACCGCGGCACGTACCGAAAAACCTTCCGCATGAAGCGTTTTCTTCCGGATTCGCCTGCGGGGACACATGGAGGTTTTCATGGGAGACAAAAAGCAGCATCGGCCCGGGTTGCTGGAAAAAACGGCGGAGCTGTTCGACCTGCCGGCTGACGCGCTGGTGGGACTGCCCCGGCTGGAGTTGGTGGGGGATGGGGAACTGCGTATGGAAAACCATAAGGGGATTCTGACCTATGGAAGCGAGGAGATTCATGTCAGCGGAGGCTCCTTTGTGGTCAAGATTTCCGGCCACGGGTTGGAACTGCGGGCTATGACCGGTCTGGAGTTGTTAATCACCGGAAAAATCGAGCAGATTCAGTTAACGTAGGAGGCAAGGGGCATGAAACGGCTGATCAATTTTCTTCGGGGCATGGTCACATTGACCATTACAGGACCGTTCCCGGAACGGCTGATGAACCTGTGTGCGCAGCAGGGGATTGATTTCTGGGGACTGTCCTGGATCGATGAACATACCCTTCGTCTGACCACACGCCGCCGGCAGCTTTCTCTGCTGCGTCGGCTGGCCGAACGAGTCAACTGCGAAGTGAGGATAGAGGGCAGCAGGGGACTGACCGATTTTCTCCTCCGGTTCCGCACCCGATACGCCTTTTTGATCGGGCTGGCGCTGTCACTGTGCGCCGTGGCAGTTTTGTCCCAATTTGTGCTGACGGTGGAGGTAACGGGGAACCAGCGGGTGCCTACGGCAGTCATTTTGACCCAGCTGCGTCAGCTGGGAGTCCGGCCTGGGGTGTACGGACCTTCCATCGACCGGCAGCAAGTGGCGCAGGAGGCCATGCTCAAAATGGAGGACCTGGCTTGGATGGGAATCAACCTCCATGGGACTCGCCTGGAAGTGATCGTCCGGGAGACAGTTCAGGTGCCGGAGCGCATCGACGAAACGGGCTACTACGACATTGTGGCCGAAGCGGATGGGATCGTCACCCACGTGGAGGCAGAACTGGGGGACGCAGTAGCGAAAGAGGGAGACACGGTGCTGACGGGGGAGGTGCTCATTTCAGGGACTGTAACGATGGAGCCTCCAAAATACAGCGACCTGCCAACCCGATACTATCAGACCCACGCCAGAGGGCGGGTGTGGGCCAGAACCTGGCGCACGCTTACGGCGGCCATTCCAACGGAGACCTGGGTGAAGAACTATACCGGAGCGGAGGAAACTGCCTGGGCCCTGAATGTGATGGGGCGGCGCGTTTCCCTGTTTGGAGAGAGCGGGGACTGGCCTTTTTATGATAAAATGACCCTGGCGCGTCAAGCCATTCTGCCGGGAGACGTGGTGCTTCCCCTCACTTTGGTTCGGGAGACCTGTCGGGAGTATGAGGTTCGAATCGTGGAGGTAGACCTGGAAGCGGCCCGCACCCTGCTGGAGGAACAGCTGGGAAAGCGGCTGGAAGCGCTGGTGGACGAGGATGGTCAAATTGAATCCATCGTTTATTCCGCCCAGGTGGAGGGCGGACTGCTTCGGGTGACACTTCAGGCCGAGTGCCGGGAGGAAATCGGGAAAGAGGTGCCCGGGTCAACGCCGCTGCCCGCGGAAGAGCCGGAGCAGGCAACCGCGGCTTTTCCATAAAATGGCGCAGTACAAATAGTCAAAAGCAGTGATCCGGGCGGAGATTGTCAACCTTGTTCATATTGTGGTCTTGAAAAAAACGAAAAAGAAGCATATACTAAGAAAAAATGTGGCATGGAAGCGAGGACAACGATTTGGCTTCGGAGAAGATTGAACTGGATGTCTTAACGATGCAGGATCTCTTTGGCATTACGGATACCAATCTCAGAGTGCTGGAGAAAGAACTTGGAGCGTCCTTAGTCACCCGAGATGGAAACGTAGAGGTAACCGGCGAGTCGGAGCATAACATCCGGCTGGCTGTTCAGACGCTTGGAATGCTCGACCAGATGCGGGGGCTGGGGGAGAAGATCGACGAATTTGCGGTGACGCGGGCCATTCAATCCGTCCAGGATGGACGGGTGGAGGAGACCGTGTCCGCCATGAAAGACGTGGTGGCCTACACTTACAGCGGCGCACCGGTGAAGTGCCGTACGCTGGGACAGCGAAAGTATATCAAGGCCATTGAGGAAAACACGGTGACCATTTCCATCGGCCCCGCCGGCACGGGAAAGACCTATCTGGCTGTGGCCGCTGCCGTCCGGGCGCTGAAGGAGAAGAAGGTCAACAAAATCGTCATGTGCCGTCCTGCGGTGGAGGCAGGGGAGAAGCTTGGCTTTCTTCCGGGGGACCTTCAGAATAAAGTGGATCCTTATCTGCGTCCACTATACGACGCCTTGGATGAGATGCTGGGACAGGAGACGGTGCAGAGCTACCTGGAAAAGCGGATCATCGAGATTGCGCCCTTGGCCTATATGCGCGGGCGGACCTTGAAGTCCATGTTCCTGCTGTGTGACGAATGTCAGAACATGTCGGTTGCCCAGCACCTGATGATCCTGACCCGCCTGGGCGAGGGATCGAAGATGGTGCTGACGGGGGATATCACCCAGATTGATCTGCCCTCGCCCCAGGATTCCGGGCTGGAGCGGTGCGCTGAGATTTTGGAGGGCATTGACGACATCAAGGTTATTCGCTTGACCGGGTCGGATGTTGTCCGGCATAAGCTGGTTGGCAAGATCATCAGTGCCTTTGAAAAACAAAAGGGTGGCGGCGAGAAGCGGCCGATGGCGGAAAAGCAGACGCCCCACAAATCCGGCAAAGGATTTCGAAAAAAGTGATGGGATCCAGAGATAGAAACGGAGCAGGCCGCTCGACGGTCTGCTCCGTTTCCAATTGCGGGGCCAAGAAAAATACATTCCGGCCATCCAAGAATCCGCGTTTTACCCTTTGCACTTTTTGTCGCAATATAGTATGATAGACTTACTCAATATCGTCGGTTTGGTCAGCGGCGCCGGATGTGAGGACAAACCTGTGTAACGCGGAATGCTGGCCAATCAAATAAAAGGAGTCCTATTATGGTAAACGATGCCAAGCGTTTTCTTTCCTATCTCTGTCCACGCTGCCGCCAGTCGGTGATTGTGGAACGGGATCTGTTCTCTTTGGCGGCATCTACGGCCCATATCAAATGCCCCTGCGGCGGGTCGGAGTTGACGGTCCAGTTTCAGCCGAGCCGCGTCCAGCTGACGGTGCCCTGCCTGTTCTGCGGGCGGGAGCACACCGTTTCCTGCTCCTCCAACGCCTTTGTTCGGGAGAAGGCCCTGGCCTTCTCCTGTGCCGCGTCCGGTCTGGATTGCTGCTATGTAGGGGAAGAAGGGCCCGTCTACGCCGCAACGGCCCGGCTGGAACAGGCGGTGGAAAAACTGCAGGAAGAGGCTTCCGACCACGGGACCTTCCTGGACGAGATCGTCATGCATGAGGTGTTATCCGAAATTAAGGACATTGCCCAGCGGGACGGGATCTCATGCGCCTGCGGCAGCAGGGCCTGGACCTTCCAGGTCAATTACAGCTCGGTGGATTTGATCTGTGCGGACTGCGGAGCGCAGGTTCGAATTCCTGCCGCCACTGCAGATGACATTGACGATATCTGCTGCAAACAAACCATTTTGATTCGGGGGAAGCAACACCCATGAGCAGTTATTATGAACACCGCGTTCGGCTGACCGGAATGGATGCGGACGGCCGTGGAATCTGCAAGGCCTCTGCATTGCTCAACCATCTTCAGGTTGCCGCGGCTTTTGCTGCGGAGGCAGGCGGATTTAACAGGGAAAAGCTAATTAATGGTTATGGAGCGTTCTGGATGCTGGCCAGGTCCTGGTTTCGCCTTGACCGCCCCCTGCGGTGGGAGGAACCCATTACCATCCGCACCTGGCACCGGGGTGCCAAGACCGCTATGATGTACCGGGATTACGATATTCTGGTGGATGGTCAGTTGGTGGGTGAGTCGGTGTCCGGTTGGGTGCTGGCCAATGTGAACAGCCGCAGGCTGATGCGTCTGTCCAGTGTTGCCGAGCTGGCAGAGACCGACGGCGGAGAACTGTGCAAGTCCATCACCCTGAACAAGCTGCGCTGCCCGGAGCGGATGCACGAGGTGGAGCGCCGTCTGATGCGGTACAGCGACACCGACATTAATGGGCATGTGAACAACATCCGGTATGCCGATTTCGCCTGCGACGCGATGGAACTGGACAAGCTGGGGGAAGACCGGTTCCTTGCATCCATGCAGATCGGGTATCTGGCCGAATGTCGGCCGGGTGACCGGATCCTTCTGGAGACGGGAGAGCAGGAGGAAGGCCACTATGTCCGAGGCTTGGACGAGAACGGCAAATCCAAGTTTGAGGCCGCACTGTTTTTTGGTAAAGTGCTTCCTTGACAACCCCTGCGCTGAGAGGTAAAATGGATCCTAATATCCAATTGAAAGAGAAACAATGCCCCGGATTGTCCGGGGAAAAGAAAAGGAGCTGTAGTGTATGGTCAATCAGGATGCCGTCCAGAAATTTATCAAGCAGGGCCTCACCTTTGACGACGTGTTACTGATCCCCGCCGCCAGTGATGTGCTGCCTGCCGACATCAATCTGCGTACCCGTCTGACCCGAAAAGTTCATCTGAATATTCCTCTCATCAGTGCCGCGATGGACACGGTTACCGAATACCGGATGGCCATTGCCATCGCCCGGGAGGGCGGCATTGGTATCATTCATAAAAATATGTCGATCAGTCAGCAGGCCGAGCAGGTGGACATGGTGAAGCGCTCGGAAAACGGCGTCATCACCAACCCGTTTTGGCTGGGCCCAGGTCATACCCTGGCCGAAGCGGATGCGCTGATGGCCAAGTATCGAATTTCCGGTGTCCCGATCTGTGACAACGGAAAACTGATTGGAATCATCACCAACCGGGATATGAAGTTTGAGACCGACATGAACAAGCTGATTGACAATGTAATGACGAAGGAAAATCTGGTTACCGCCCCGGAGGGTACCACCCTGGCCGAGGCAAAGGAGATTCTGCGTCAGCATAAAATCGAAAAGCTGCCCATTGTGGACCAGAACTTCCGTCTGAAGGGCCTGATCACCATTAAGGACATTGAGAAGGCTGAGGTGTACCCCAATTCCGCCCGTGACGAAAAGGGCCGCCTGCTGGCGGGCGCTGCCATTGGGGTGACCGCTGATGTGTTGGACCGCGTGGCTGCGCTGGTCGAGTCAGGCGCCGACGTGTTGGCGCTGGACTCTGCGCATGGCCACTCCCAGAATATTCTGAACTGCGTGAAGCGGATCAAGGCCCTGTATCCGGAGGTCCAGCTGATTGCCGGCAACGTAGCCACCGCCGATGGAACCAGGGCCCTCATCGAGGCGGGCGCAGACTGTGTCAAGATTGGTATCGGTCCCGGCTCAATCTGTACCACTCGTGTGGTGGCTGGTATCGGTGTGCCTCAGATTACCGCCGTATACGATGCGGCCTGCGTAGCCGCTGAGTATGACATTCCTATCATTGCAGATGGCGGCATCAAGTATTCCGGCGATATCACCAAGGCCATTGCCGCCGGCGCCAGCGTGGTTATGCTTGGCTCGCTGCTGGCCGGGTGTGAGGAATCCCCCGGCGACACCGAGGTGTTCCAGGGCCGCCAGTTCAAGGTCTACCGTGGCATGGGCTCTCTGGCCGCGATGAATCAGGGCTCGAAAGACCGGTACTTCCAGCAGAACAACAAAAAACTGGTGCCCGAGGGTGTGGAAGGCCGCGTGCCTTACAAGGGACTGGCCGGCGAGACCATCTATCAGCTGATGGGAGGTCTGAGGTCCGGTATGGGCTACACTGGATGCCACACAGTGGAGGAGTTGCAGGCCAAGGCCCAGTTTATGCAGATTACTGCCGCCGGTCTGCGGGAATCTCATCCCCACGATATCTATATCACCAAGGAAGCACCCAACTATACCGTCAATCCAAACTGAATCCGATGACCTGCAGGGGCCGCGCCGTAAGACGCGGCCCCTTTTTGT
Organism: Lawsonibacter sp.; assembly: GCA_050251755.1. Taxonomy (GTDB): domain Bacteria; phylum Bacillota; class Clostridia; order Oscillospirales; family Oscillospiraceae; genus Lawsonibacter. The sequence goes on from JBFWME010000030.1 coordinate 27,634, forward strand.
GTGCACGGTATATGTCATGGATAGGGCCGTAGAGATGCATACGCCGACACAAACCGACGGCGGCTCTTTCTTTTCACAAAAAAATATGATAAAATAACCCCTGATCATGTGCGGAGAGGAGGGAGACCATGCTCAGACTGATACTGGGGCGGGCAGGGTCCGGAAAGACGACAGAAGTGCTGTCCCGCCTGTGCCGGGCGGGACGGATACGCCCTCAAGTGCTGATCGTGCCGGAACAGCAGTCCCACGAGACGGAGCGGGCCCTGTGCCGCATGGGAGGAACTGGGGTTTCCCTTTACGCGGAGGTGCTTTCCTTCAGCCGTCTGGCCAACCGGGTCTTCCAGGCGGCGGGCGGCCTGGGAGAGGAAGAATTGGACGGCGGCGGACGTTTGCTGCTGATGTACAACGCCGTCAAGTCGGTCTCCGACCATTTAACGGTATACAGCCGTCCCTCCCGGCGTCCCAGCTTTCTTCAATCTTTGTTGGCCACCGTAGACGAGTTGAAAAGCTGCTGTGTCCAGCCGGAGGTGCTGATCACCGCCGGACAGGAGACGCAGGGGCCCGAGGGAGAGAAACTTCGGGATCTGGGCCTGATCTGCGGAGCCTATGATGGGATGACGGCCCATATTGCGCTGGATCCCAGGGATCGGCTGACCCGGGCGGCGGAAAAGCTGAAGACCTGCGCCTGGGCCGCAGGGAAGGATCTTTGGCTGGACGGCTTTACCGATTTCACTCCCCAGCAAGGGGAGGTGCTCCGCAGGCTGCTGACCCAGGCGGAAACCGTTACCGTCACGTTAACCTGCGACCATTTGGAGGAGGACGAGGAGGGCACCGGGATCTTTTCCCCGGCCCGAAAGACCGCGGCATGGCTGCTTCGCCTGGCAAAAAAGGAAACCATTTCGTGTGAAGTGGAACTCCTTGCAGGTGACTGTACAGGAAAAGAAAAGCCTCTTTGTTTTTTGGAACAGAATCTGTTTGCGCAAACTGCGGTGGAGCCGGAGTGCTGCGCAGGCGCGGTGGAGTTGTTCCAAGCGGGCGGAATCCGGTCCGAGGTGGAGTGGGCGGCTGCCCGCGTGCTTCAAATGGTGCGGGAGGAGGGACTGCGGTTCCGGGATATTGGAGTGGTAGCCCGAAACTATGGAGAATACCGGGACCTGGTGGAGTCAGTTTTTCCGCGGTACGGTGTGCCGGTGTTTTCCTCGGCTATGACCGATATTTTGGAAAAGCCTGTGCTGGCGCTGGTCACCGCCGCTCTGGATACGGTAGCGGGAGGATACTCCTATGATGATATTTTTCGCTATTTGAAAACCGGTCTTACCGATCTCCCGGAAGAGGACCGGGACCTGCTGGAAAATTATGTGCTGCGGTGGAATATCCGGGGCAGTCGATGGACTCAGGCCAAGGACTGGTCCCGGCATCCTAAGGGCTATGGATTTTCTTTCGAGGAGAAAGACCGACAGCTTCTGGCCCGGCTGAACGCCGCCCGGCGGCAGGTGACCGAGCCCCTTGAGACGCTGCGAAAAAACAGGGAGAAAACCGGATTTGGGCAGGCCGTTTCTCTTTACAAGTTTATGGAGCAAATCGGGCTTCGGATGCGGCTGGAAGAACGCGTGAAGGAGCTTCGGGGACGGGGGCAGCCGGCCCTGGCAGACGAGTACCGCCAGCTGTGGGAAATTCTCTGCGGGGGGTTGGAGCAATGTGCCGCTCTGCTGGGGGACAGCCCCATGGAGCTGGAGGAGTTTGCCCTTCTGTTCCGGCTGGTGCTGTCTCAATATGATGTGGGCACCATTCCAGCCTCGCTGGACCGGGTGACAGCGGGTGAGACCGCGCGTCAGACCGGGCATCGGGTGAAGGCGCTGATTCTGCTTGGGGCGGACGACGGTTCCATTCCCCAGGTGGGGACCTCACCCGGACTGTTGTCCGACGAGGACCGATCTCTGCTGGCTGGTTACGGGGTGGAGCTCAACGGTTCGGCCCGTGATCTGCTGGTTCGTGAGATGACCACAGTTTATCTGACTTGTGCCCAGCCAAGCCGACGGCTGCTGGTGTCCTGGCCGGTTCAGGGCCCGGGGGGAGAGGAGCGCCGACCCAGCTTTTTAGCCGAACGGCTGAAGCTGCTCTTTTCCGATCTATGCGTTCAGAACGAGGAGGCGCTCAAGGGGGCCTTTCGACTGGCGGCTCCTTTGCCCGCGCTGGAACAGGCGGGGCGGGATCCCGCTGCGCGCCGGGCCTTGGAACGTCTGCCCGAATACGCCGAGCAGGTGGCGCGCCTGGACCGGGCTTCCCATTGGGAACGGGGCAGTTTGTCCCGACAGGCGGTAGACCGGCTGTATGGGCGGCGGGTCCCCATGTCGGCCTCGCGGATGGACAAGTATAAATCCTGTCACTTTTCCTATTTCATGCGCTACGGGCTGAA
>JBFWME010000031.1:0-20566 GCA_050251755.1 Lawsonibacter sp.
AGACGGCCGCCGCCATCCGGCGGTTTCAGGATCGGGGCGGGCTGTATCTCTCCTGCCTGACCCACCCCACCACCGGTGGAGTGACCGCCAGTTTTGCCTCGCTGGGAGACATTATGCTCTCCGAACCCGGCGTCCTCATTGGGTTTGCCGGACCGCGCGTCATTGAACAGACCATTGGGGAAAAGCTGCCCGATGGGTTCCAACGCGCCGAATATCTGCTGGATCACGGGTTTCTGGATCGCATCGTACCCAGAAACCAGTGGCGGGATGTGCTGGCCCAGCTTCTGGGACTGCATGAGAAGGGAGGGCGTATATGAGCCGCTATACTCCCGAGGAGAAAGTAAAGCTTGCCCGCAATCCGGGGCGGCCCGGAATTGTGGACTATGTTGACGCGCTGTTTACCGACTTTTTCGAACAGCGGGGGGATCGCCAGTGCCGGGATGACGGCAGTATTTGGGGGGGCATCGCCCGCTTCCACGGCCGTCCGGTTACGGTCGTTGGTCACCGGAAGGGAAAAAACCTGGAGGAGAATCTCCGCTGTAATTTTGGCATGCCGGGGCCGGAAGGTTACCGAAAGGCCCAGCGGCTGATGCTTCAGGCCGAAAAGTTTGGCCGTCCGGTCATCACCTTTGTGGACACTCCGGGGGCTTACCCCGGAAAAGAAGCGGAGGAGCGGGGCCAGGGAGAGGCCATTGCCCAGTGTCTGGCTTTGATGAGCTCCCTTACCGTGCCCGTCATCGCCGTCGTCACCGGCGAGGGGGGCAGCGGTGGAGCCTTGGCCTTGGCCGTGGCCAACCGGGTTCTGATGCTGGAGCACGCGGTTTATTCCGTCCTCTCGCCAGAGGGGTTTGCCTCCATCTTGTGGAAGGATTCCTCCCGCAGTGCAGAGGCCTGTTCTGTTATGAAGCTGACAGCTCAGGACCTTCGCCGGGGCGGCATTGTCCAGGGCGTCCTGCGGGAGCCCGAGGGGGGTGCCCACACCGACTGGGCGGCGACGTTTCGCACCGTGGACGCGGCCTTAAAAAAGGAACTGGCAGTGCTGGAGAAACGAAAAGGGCCGGCACTGGCCCAGCAGCGCTATCAAATGTTCCGCAGCCTGGGGCAGGGTCTGCCCCCGGCCAGGAAGGAGGACACATGAGCGCACCAAAGATTCTGTCTACCGGGCGGTATATGCCCAAGCGGGTAGTCACCAATGAAGAACTAAGCCGGTTTGTGGACACCAGCGACGAGTGGGTGTACAGCCGAACCGGCATCCATAACCGCTGTTTTTGTACCGAGGAGACCGGACTGGATTTGGCTGAGAGGGCGGCCCGACAGGCATTGGACCGGGCCGGTGTAAAGCCGGAGGAAATCGGTGTATGCCTGGTGGCTACCTTTACTCCGGATTTTGCCAGTCCCTCCTTTTCCTGCCTGCTGCAGCGGCAGCTGCATCTGCAAGAGGATACCATCTGCTTCGATTTGAACGCTGCCTGCGCGGGCTTTCTCTATGGCATGAAAACTGCCCACGCTCTGCTGCGCGACAACCAGCGGCCCTATGCTTTGTTGGTGGGTGCTGAGGTGATCAGCCGGGTGCTGGACATGACCGACCGGAATACCTGCGTCCTCTTCGGAGACGGCGCGGGGGCGGCGGTACTTCGCCGGGACGAGGGAGCTGCGTGGCATACGGTATTCGGTTCCAGGGGAGATCCCGAGAGTATTCGGGTTCAGGGCCCCGGGCCGGAAGTGGCAGCGGTTCATATGGACGGCAAGGCGGTATTCCGGTTTGCCGTGGAGGTGGTGGAGCAGTCCATCGCACAGCTGCTGAAGGCGGAGGGCTGTGGCATCAACGACCTGGATTTGGTCATTTGCCACCAGGCCAACGCCCGAATCATTGACCATGTGGCCCGAAAGCTGAACGCGCGGGAAGGACTGTTTTATAAGAACATGGACCGTTACGGAAATACCTCCGCGGCCAGCATTCCCGTGGCGCTGGACGAGTTGGCCCAGGACGGGACGCTGAAGCCCGGGATGCGGATCCTTACCGTCGGCTTTGGCGGCGGTTTGACCTGGGCCGGAGCCCTGCTGCGCTGGTAAGAAGCGCCTGAGCCGTCGTAAACAGCGAACCTGGACCGGAGTGGAGGACACAAACCAGCCGGGGGCGAAGCCCAAAATTGCTTGTGTCCGGAGTCCCAGGAAGGCGAGCGTTGCGAACAGGCAAGGCGCGACAAGGCAAGGAGAAAAAATATGAAATTAAACGAATTGCTGGGAACTGAGTTCCCCCTGATTCAGGGCGGCATGGCCAACATTGCCACCGGGGAATTTGCCGCCGCCGTATCCAACGCCGGGGCCCTTGGCCTGATCGGCGCGGGCGGCATGGATGCTGAGACCCTGCGTGGCCACATCCGCCGCTGCAAGGAGCTGGTGGGTGACAAGCCCTTTGGCGTCAATATTATGCTGATGAACCCGGCCGCCCCGGAGATGGCGAAAGTGGTGGTGGAAGAGGGCGTCAAGGTGGTAACCACCGGAGCCGGAGTTCCCAGCCAATTTATTCCAGCATGGAAGGAAGCGGGCATCAAGGTGTTTCCCGTGGTCTCCGCCACCACGCTGGTACGACGGCTGGCCCCGATGGGAGTGGATGGCTTTATTGCCGAGGGGACCGAGAGCGGCGGGCATGTGGGGGAACTGACCACCATGGCCCTGGTGCCTCAAATTTGCGCGATCACCGATCTTCCGGTCATCGCGGCCGGCGGTGTTGCAAGCGGCAGACAGCTTGCCGCTGCATTTGCGCTGGGAGCCTGCGGCGCCCAGATCGGCACCTGTTTGCTGGTCAGTGATGAGTGCCCCATTCATGAGAATTACAAGCAGGCGCTTTTGAAGGCGAAGGACAACGATACCACCGTCACCGGCCGCACCGTGGGCGCCCCCGTCCGCATTTTGAAAAATCAGATGGCCCGGGAGTACCTCAGCCGGGAACGGGCCGGGGCGGACAAGATGGAGCTGGAGCGGTACACGTTGGGTTCGCTGCGCCGGGCGGTGTTCGACGGCGACATCAAGACCGGCTCTCTGATGGCGGGCCAGGTGGCGGGGATGCTCCATGAGATCCGTCCCCTGCGCACCATCCTGGAGGAGCTTTGGTCCGACTGCCGTGCCACCGTGGACCAGTTGGCACGGGAAATCTGACGGTGCCTTGCTGACAACTGGCTCGAATGCCTGTGGATATGCGTTGTCAAAAGGAGTTGCAGTATCCGCATCAATTCTAGTTTTATTTGTGCGCCGGACTGGCGCGGGGAGGGTTCCATGAAATTGGCTTTTGTTTATGCCGGTCAGGGCAGCCAGAAAGTCGGGATGGGCCGGGATTTCTATGAGCAGTATCCCGAGTTCCGGGCCGTACTGGACAGTGCTCCAGTGGAGTTTGACCTGAAGGGGCTGTGCTTTGAGGGGCCGGAGGAACAGCTGGCGCAGACGCGGGTTACCCAGCCCTGCATGGTGGCCTTTGCCATTGGCGTCACCGACTTGCTGGCCAAGAGAGGGATCCGGCCCGACGTGGCTGCCGGACTGTCCCTGGGGGAGTACTCCGCGCTGTATGCGGCCGGTGTCTTTGACCGGGACACCGCGCTGAAGACCGTGGCATTTCGGGGGCGTGCCATGGAAGAGGCCGCTGCCGGGCTGGACTGCGGTATGACCGCCGTCCTGGCTCTGGACCGGGAAGCGCTGCAAGATGCCTGTGACCGGGCCTCCGACCTGGGGGTGGTTCAGATCTGCAACTACAACTGCCCGGGTCAGTTGGTAATCGGTGGTGAGCGGACTGCGGTGGACCGGGCGGGGGAGTTGGCAAAGGAGCTTGGAGCCAAGCGCTGCATGCCGCTGAAGGTGAGCGGCCCCTTTCACACCAGGCTGATGAAGCCCGCCGGGGATGCGCTGGCTGCCTATTTTCCAACGATTTCGTTCCATGCGCCCAAGCTGCCGGTCTATTTCAACTGTAAGGGCAAGCCCATGGAAGCTGGAGATACCATCCCCGGTTTGCTGGAGCGGCAGGTCCAGTCCTCCGTCTACTGGGAGGACACCATCCGGGCCATGGAAAAGGACGGAGTGGATACCATCGTGGAGATTGGGCCGGGCAAGACCCTGACCTCCTTTGTAAAAAAGACCGCTCCGGGCATTAAGACCTATCACATCGACACCGTCGCCGACCTGGAAGAGGCAGCGGCGGCCCTGAAAGGAGAAACTCCATGACGACAAAACAATCTGTGGCTCTGGTCACCGGTGGCAGCCGGGGCATCGGCCGGGCCATTTGCTTGGAACTGGCCCGCCGGGGCATGGCCGTGGCGGTGAACTACGCCGGCAGTGAGCAGGCTGCTCTGGAGACGGTGGAAGCCTGCAGGGCTCTTGGTGCGGAGGCAGAGGCATTTCGAGCTGACGTGTCCGACCCCGCTGCCTGCGAAGAACTGGTAAAAGCGGTCAAGGAACGCTTCGGGACGCTGGAGGTTCTGGTTAACAACGCCGGGATCACACGGGATGGCCTGCTGATGACGGCGAAAGCCGAGGATTTTTGTCAGGTGCTGGACACCAATTTGAAAGGGGCCTACTTCTGTATGAAGGCCGCCTCCAAACTGATGGTGCGTCAGCGCTATGGCCGCATCATCAACCTGAGTAGTGTGGTGGGCCTGAGAGGAAATCCGGGGCAGACTGGCTATGCCGCTAGCAAAGCCGGTATCCTGGGACTGACCAAAGCGGCAGCAAAGGAGTTGGCGACCCGGAACATTACGGTAAACGCCGTAGCCCCCGGCTTCATCGACACGGATATGACCGCGGCTTTGTCCGAACAAGCCAAGAATGCCATGCTGTCCACCATCCCTATGGGACGCCCCGGTGCCCCGGAGGATGTGGCAAAGGCGGTGTCCTTTTTTGCCGAAGCGGACTCCGCCTACATCACCGGACAGGTGCTGTGCGTGGACGGCGGTATGGCCGTTTGAGGAAAGCGCGTCTGCGGTTGAACAACCTCTGTGAAGCACCCCGTTTCCGGGGTTGAAAAGGAGCGACAGGTATGGAGAAAAGACGAGTTGTCATCACCGGCATGGGTACGGTAAATCCCATTGGAAATACAGTAGCCGAAAGCTGGGCGGCGGCGAAGGCGGGGAAGTGCGGCATCGGGCCCATCACCCGCTATGATACCTCAAACCAGAAAGTCAAGCTGGCCGGCGAGGTGAAGGATCTGGATCTTGACGGTCTGCTGGGAAAACGGGAGAGCAAACGCATGGACCGCTTTACCCAGCTGGCTCTGGTGGCTGCCGACCAGGCCGTGTCGGACAGTGGACTGGAGCTGGAGCGGGAGGACCGGAGCCGCTGCGGAGTCATCTTCTCCAGCGGGATTGGCGGCTTTGAGACGGTGGGGGAGGCCTACGAGCGAGGACTGGCCCGGGGCTTTGATTCCGTGTCCCCCTTTGTCATTCCTATGATCATCTCCAACATGGCCGCTGGCCACATTGCCATCCGTCACGGTTTCCAGGGGATGTGTTCCTGTGTGGTCACGGCCTGTGCCGGCGGCTCAAACGCCGTGGGAGATGCATTCCGTCTCATCCGGGACGGCTACGAAGACGTGATGCTGTGCGGCGGAGCCGAAGCGGCCATTACTCCGCTGGCAATTGGCGGGTTTACCTCCATGAAGGCCCTGACTGAAAGCCAGGACCCGGCTCGGGCCTCCATTCCCTTTGACGCCGAGCGTTCCGGCTTTGTCATGGGGGAGGGGGCTGGTGCGCTTCTGCTGGAGGAGTATGAGCATGCCAAGGCCAGAAACGCCCGCATTTATGCCGAAGTTATCGGCTACGGCGCCAACTGCGATGCCCATCACATTACCGCGCCGGCTCCCGGTGGCGCCGGTGGAGCGGCTTGTATGGCACAGGCCCTGGTGGATGCCGGTATCTCGCCGGAGGAAGTGGATTATATCAACGCCCACGGAACGTCTACCCCGATGAACGACGCCTGTGAGACACAGGCCATTCACACCACCTTCGGCTCCCACGCGGGCGAGCTGATGGTCAGCTCCACTAAGTCGATGACCGGTCATCTGTTGGGGGCTGCCGGGGCGGTGGAGGCCATTTTTACCGTTATGGCGCTGGGGGAGGGGTTTGTCCCCGCCACCATTGGCTATCAGATTCCCGATCCGGACTGCGATCTGGACGTAGTGCCAAATGTGGGGCGTCAGGCAGACATCCGGGTTGCCCTGTCCAATTCCCTTGGCTTCGGCGGACACAACGCCGCCATTGTTCTGAAGAAATGGTCGGATCAGGAGGCGTGATGAGATGAAGAAGAGACAGTATTTTGTCAAAGCGGCCGTTGAGGACCAAGCACCTGCCGCGGTACGAGGGGAGAGTTGAGCGTGGAATTTAATATTGACCAAATCGAGGCCCTGCTGCCCCACCGGTACCCCTTCCTGTTGGTGGACAAGATCACCGAGTGCATCCCTGGGCAAAGAGCCAAGGGGATCAAGTGCGTCACGGCCAACGAACCGTTTTTCCAGGGCCATTTTCCGGGCTTTAAGGTGATGCCCGGTGTGCTGATTATTGAGGCTCTGGCCCAGGTGGGGGCGGTGGCGATTCTGACCGAGGAGGGAAACCGCGGTAAGCTGGCCCTGTTTGGCGGGATCAAAAACGCCAGGTTCAAGCAGCAGGTCCACCCGGGCGATGTGCTGGAGCTGGAATGTGAGCTGACTGCCCGCAGGGGCCCCGTGGGTTTCGGTACCGCCATCGCAAAAGTGAATGGGAAAACCGCCTGTAAGGCGGAATTGACATTCGCCTTGACCGAACAGCCAACCACATCTTGCTCCGCGGAAGAAAATTTGTTATAATAATAAAATGCTTCCGGGCACTTGAACAAAAGCCATGTTACCTTGAAGGCGTTGGCTTTCATTTGGTTCGTACGCATAAAAAATTATGGAGTACGGCGCTGGCAGCTTGGCCTGCGCTGAATCTATTGCGGGGGGAGAGAAAAGAACGTTGCTGGAGGATAGCTTTTCTGAGGTATACACCAAGTTCAAGCTCCATTTTTATCAGGAAATATTTTCTCGATTTCAGAATCGAGAGGCCAGTCTGACGGCGGTGGAAACCTTCTGCATGGAGATCATTTTTGCTTTGAAGGAACCGACGATCAACGAGTTTGCTTCGTTTGTGCGCATCTCATCCCCGAATGCGGCCTATAAAATAAACAGTTTAATTCGAAAAGGCTATGTGGAGAAGGTGCAGTCTCCCCATGACAGAAGAGAGTATCATCTGCGGCCGACCCAGAAGTATATGAACTATTACAACATTGGCGGCCACTACCATCAGCAGGTGATGAACCGGGTGAGAGCCAGGTTTACGCCGCAGGAAGCTGGACAGCTGGATCAGATGCTCCAGATTATGGCCAAGGAACTGATGCCTGAGATAACATTGAAGCAAAGTGAAGAATAAAGAGCACCCGCGCTCCAGGCGTGGGTGCTCTTTTTTTCAAGAAAGGTTCGTTGTGCAAGAACGCGGTTGGAATCTGTGTGCGAACGGCTCAATTCTCTGACTGCCTCCACCGGCATGGAGGCGGGGCAAGTATGAATTCCCATGGGATTGGTAATCGTATCGTTGAACTGTTTTATGGATCAGGCCTTCTTCGACATCCGGGAACGAGGAACAGGCGAAAGGAGAGGAACGGGCGGCGTTTGAAAAAAATTTTGAAAACTCAAAGATGTGGTTGACCAAACGAACGAAATTTTGTACAATAGCGGCGTTGTGTTTGGCGGAACCGCTGCGGTTCCGTAAAACGGAAAAGGAGGACTTTCGATGGAAAAGAGAGAAAAATTTTCATCCCGTCTGGGATTCCTGCTGATTTCGGCCGGATGTGCCATTGGGCTTGGAAATGTGTGGCGCTTTCCCTACATTACGGGAAAATATGGCGGCGGAGCCTTTGTGCTGGTCTATCTGCTGTTTTTGGTGATTCTTGGGCTGCCTGTTATGGTGATGGAATTGGCCGTGGGACGAGGCAGCCAGCAAAGTATTGCCCGGTCCTTCCGTGTGCTGGAACCAAAGGGCAGTGTTTGGCATTTGTACAGCTGGTTTGGCATCGCGGGAAATTATCTGCTGATGATGTTCTACACCGTCATTGCCGGTTGGCTGCTGCTCTACTGCGGCAAAATCGCTATGGGTGATTTTGTGGGATTGGATTCCACAGGCGTGGCGGCGGAATTTACGGCCCTCCTGGGCAAGCCGGGACTGATGACCCTGTTTATGGCTCTGGTGGTGCTCATCGGAATGGGGGTTTGTTTTCAGGGGCTGCGCAATGGCGTGGAGAGGATCACAAAGGTGATGATGGTCTGCCTGCTGGTCATCATGGCGGTGCTTGCGGTTCGAGCGGTTACCCTGGAGGGGGCAGGAGAGGGACTGCGATTCTACCTTCAACCGAAGTTTGAACATCTGATGTACGATGAAACCGGGAAATGGATCCTGGGCGAGACCATCTTTGCCGCTATGGGACAAGCATTTTTCACCTTGTCTCTGGGCATCGGGGCCATTGCGGTGTTTGGCAGTTATATCGGGAAGGAGCACTCACTGGCCGGAGAGGCCCTGCGTATTGGGGTACTGGATACCGCAGTGGCGTTTGTGGCTGGGCTGATTATTTTTCCTGCCTGCTTTGCCTATGGTGTGTCTCCCCAAGAAGGGCCCGCGCTGATTTTCGTGACCCTGCCTAATATTTTTAATGAGATGGCATTTGGAAGGCTTTGGGGCGCGCTGTTTTTCGTGTTCCTGTCTTTTGCCGCTCTGTCCACCGTCATTGCCGTGTTCGAGAATATTCTCTCCTTTGCTATGGATATGTGGGGCTGGAGCCGAAAAAAGGCGGTGCTGATCAATCTGGCAGCCATTTTTGTGCTGTCCATTCCATGCGTGCTGGGATTTAATCTATGGGCCTCGTTCCAGCCGCTTGGGCCTGGCACCAACGTTTCAGATTTGGAAGACTTTATCATTTCCAATAACTTATTGCCTTTGGGCTCTCTGATATACCTTTTGTTCTGTGTTTCCCGGAAGGGCTGGGGATGGGAGCGTTTCCTTGCCGAAGCCAATGCCGGTGCTGGTTTAAAGTTCCCAAAGGGAGTGCGGTTCTATGTTACGTTTATTCTGCCGCTGATCGTGCTCTTCATTTTCGCGGTGGGCTACTGGAATAAATTTGCAGGTTGATCGGCTGAACGGTCCTGAATGTGGGCCTTGCTGCAAAAAATCAGCTGGAGATGAAAAAATATTCAAAGAAGGCGGAATTGTGATATCTTGACATAAAATTTGCGAATATTGCCCTGAAGAATTAGGGGATAAGTTTGATTAACCCAAAAATATCCAGTTCTTCTGCGAATTTTTGTATAAAATGTCAATTCAAAAAATGCATATTTTTAGATGGGAAGGGAAAAAATTTGACAGAGTTTTTGCATAAAGCAAATAACGTGAATCAAATTATGCAATTTTGAAGAAAAAAATTCGTAATTTGAATTGCAATCAGGAAACAAGAAAAAAATGGTAATTTTTAGGTAGTCATGATTCACAAAAATTTAACAATTCGTTCGAATCTTGTTGCGAAAGCAGGCTGAGTATAGTATAATTTAATTCGATAAACAGATGAAATGTTCGATGTTAGAGGATGAGGAACCCGGGGTTCCGTGCCGCACTGAGGGAAGACGGCATACATGTTGTAGGAGCCAACCAAGTCAAGTTTGGTTCAAATTTTGGAGAAAAAAAGGAGCATGAAAGTATGAAAAGAGTGTTCGCGACCCTGCTGACTGCAGCGATGCTGCTATCCGTACTGGCGGGCTGTGGCAACAGCGGAACCACCGGAGGCGGAACCACCAGCGGCTCTTCCAGTGGATCCACCAGCGGCGGCGCCGCTCCCTCCGGCAAGACCCAGATCCTGACCATCGGCACGGCCGATTCCACCGGCACCATGTATCCTGTGGGTGCCGGCGTGGCTTCCGTGATCAATGACAACGTCCCTGGCTTTAAGATCAACGTGGAGACATCCAAGGGCTCTCCCGCTAACTGCGTGAATGTCCAGCAGGGCAACGTGGATCTGGCTACCATCGCCGGCGACACGGCGCACCAGGCTGTCGAGGGCCAGGGCAAATTTGAAGGCCAGGCTTGCGCCGATCTGCGTGCTTTGTGTGCCGTGTATGCTTCTCTGTCCAACTGGATTGCGCTGAAGTCCAGCGGTATGACTATGGTGAATGAGCTGGGTGGCAAAAACGTGGCCGTTGGCCCTGAGGCTTCCACCACTGAGATTGCCGGCTTGGCTGGTTTGGCCGCTTGCGGCGCCGAGCCCGGTGAGAAGGTGAACCTGGGTCTGGGCGACGGTGCAAATGAAGTGGGCGACGGTGTGCGTGACGCTTCTCACGGCTTTGCCGGTGTACCCGTCGGCAGCATGCTGTCTGTGGCCCAGACGAAGGACTGTGTGTTCCTGGGCTATACCGATGAGGAACTGGACAAGGTGATCGAGGGCAACCCCTCCTACTACAAGACCGTGATCCCCGCCGGCACCTACCCTGGTCAGGACACGGATGTGGCTACCTTCGGTGTGAAGTGCCTGATCGTGGTCAATGCCAGCATGGACGAGCAGACTGCATACGACTTCACTAAGGCTCTGGTTACCCACGTGGACAATCTGGTGGCGGCACACGCCTCCATGACCGCCATGGAAGACCCCGATTTTATCTGCAATGATCTGCCCATTGCTCTGCATCCGGGCGCTGAGAAATATTACAATGAGGTTGGTATGCTGAAGTAAGCAATTCGCTTCTCTGGAAAATCTGTAAGACCTTGCTCTGTACTGCCGTTTGAGTATCTGCTCAAACGGCAGTACGGGACCATAGGGATTTTTTAACGCTTTTTGTATTTTTTAACTTGTGTATATAAGGAGAAGTATATGGCTAGGAAAAAAGAAGTCAAGGAAATTGACGTAACTAGTCTTGACAGTGAATTAGCGGCAGCAAAAACGCTGGAAGAGGGAAAAGGATCTCCTTTTATTAAGGCGGCTTCCGTGGTTGCCTTGCTCATGGGTATCTTCCACATCTTTACCGGATATCATGGTTTGCTGCCCTATATCTCCCAGCGTGGTATCCACTTGGCCTTTGGAGTCACTATTGTGCTGCTGGCCAATCCCCTCCACGAGCATTTCTTTAAGAAGAAATTTGCAAATATTAAGGCGTTTGAAGTAATTGCCCGTATCATCGATTTGATCCTGATTGTGGCAATTTGGGCCGCCGTATTTATGGCACGGGACGAAGTGTCTAAGATCTCTGATCGTCTGGGTGTTGTGACGTTTATCGCCACCATAGCCGGTGCGTTGCTCCTGTTCATCGTTCTGGAGGCCACCCGCCGCTGCTTGGGCTGGATCATGCCCATCTTGGCGCTGATTTTTATTGCCTATGCATTGGCCGGCCCCTACCTGCCTTTGTCCATTGCCCACAGGGGCTACAGCATGATACGCATTTTCCAGTTCCTGGCGACCGATCTGGATGGTATTTTCGGTACCACCATGAGCGTGTCTGCCACCGTGATTTTCATGTTCGTGATGTTTGGCTCCTTCCTGGAGCAGTCGGGCTGTAGTTCCTTCATCAACAACATCGCATTTGCACTTACCGGTAAGATCCGGGCCGGAGCTGCCTTGTCTGCCGTGGTGGCCTCTGCCTTGATGGGGACCATCAACGGCTCCGCGGTGGCCAACGTGGTGGGGACGGGCACCTTTACCATCCCTCTGATGAAGTCCCGGGGATACCGTGCTCCCTTTGCCGCCGGTGTAGAATCTGTGGCCTCCACCGGTGGTCAGATTCTGCCTCCTGTTATGGGGTCCGGTGCGTTTCTGATGGTAGCGTTTACCAATGAACCTTACATTTCCATTGTAATCTGTGCTGTGGTTCCGGCCCTGCTGTATTTCATTGGAGCCGCCACCGCCGTGATCTCCCAGTCTGAAATCGCGGAGATTGAGGTGGTGGATCCCAAGGATATTCCAAGGGCCCGGGATGTACTGAAAGATGGCTGGATTTATCTGGTCATTATTGCAGTGCTGATCTACTGCCTGCTGGTGGCCCAGTTGTCTCCCCTGCGCTCCGCGCTGTACGCGTCCACCAGTGTTCCGATCATCATGCTGTTTGACAAGAAAAAGCGGTTCCGGCCCAAGCACATCGTGACTTCTTTGATCAAGTCCGGCTTTGGTGCCATGTCCATCGTCATGGGCTGTGCCTGTGCTGGTATTGTGGTGGCCATGACTTCTCTGACCGGAATCGGCGTGGTTTTTGGTGATATGATGATCAAGGCTGCCGGCGGAAACCTGTTCCTGTCTCTGCTCTTTACCGCCATGGCCTGCATTATTTTGGGTATGGGGCTGCCTACGACCTCTGCTTACGTCATTGCAGCTTCGATTTTGGCGCCTTCCCTGATTACCCTGGGCTTGCCTATTTTGACGGCCCACCTGTTTGTGTTCTACTTCGCCTGCCTGTCTGCCATCACGCCCCCGGTTGCGTTGGCCGCATATGCCGGCGCCGGTTTGGCCAAGTGCAGCCCCATGTCGACTGCGGTAGAAGCTTGTAAGCTTGGATTCGCCGGGTTTATTGCGCCGTTTGCCTTCTGCTACAGCGATGGGCTGCTGCTTAGGGGCGACCTGTGGAATATTATTCCGGACTGCGTTACGGCTTTGCTGGGTACCCTTCTTATCTCGGTTGGGTTCCAGGGTTGGCTGTTGTGGAAGCTGAACCCAATCGAGCGTCTGCTGCTTGTGGGTGCCGGTACGATGATGTTTACTCCCGGTTCGATCACCGACATAGCCGGACTGGCAATTGCTGTTTTGCTGATTCTCATTAATATGAAGAAGTGGAAGAAACCGGCCAAGGCCGCATCCTGATTGTTTCACGTAATTTAGGTAGGACGCCGTTGCTTTTACGAGTAACGGCGTCCTTTTTTCAATTTGACATTTTATAGCAGATAACATAAAATACTGGAGGAACAATGGGGTTCCGAACAAAAAAGTCCAAGGAGGGACTACATATTATGGAAGATCTGCTGGAACAGCTGCTGGAGGAGTGTCGTCCATACACGCAGCAGGGGCAGGTGGCCACCTATATTCCGGAGTTGGCCAAAGGCGACCGCAACGATTTTGGAATCTATGTGCTGCGCAGTGATGGAAGGCATTATCAGGTTGGTGACTATAAAAAGTGCTTTACGATCCAGAGTGTGGTCAAGCCAATTCTGCTGCTTCTGGCGCTGATGGACAACGGAGAAGAATTTGTCCGGGCTCGGGTTGGTGTGGAGGCCACAGGGAAGCCATTCGATGCCATCAACGTTACCGATCAGACCTTGCTCAGTGAGCATTTGAATCCTATGGTAAATATGGGCGCCATCGCCATGTGTACGCTGCTGAAAGGGGCGGATTACAACGATCGGTTTCAGCGCCTTCTGGATTTGACCCGGACATTGGCCGGCAATCCAGAGATTAAAGTGGACGAGGCGGTCTACCGATCGGAAAAGCGCACAGGCAATAAAAACCGGGCTCTGGCCTTTTTACTGAAAACTTATGGAATGATCCAAGACGATGTGGAAGAGGTACTGGACTGTTACTTTAAGGCCTGTTCCATCTCAGTGAACAGCAAGGACTTGGCCAACATCGGCTTTGTGCTGGCGAATCGCGGTAAACACCCGGAGGCGGATGAGCGGCTGTTTCCCAGCCAGTATGCCCACTACGTCAACGCCATCTTGATGACCTGCGGTATGTACGATGGCTCCGGGGATTTTGCCGTCAAGGTGGGTGTCCCAGCCAAAAGCGGCGTGGGCGGCGGTATCATGGCTGTAGTGCCGACTCGAATGGGTATTGGTATTTTTTCTCCCGGGCTGGATGTAAAGGGCAACAGCCTGGCTGGCATCAAGGTCTTGGAACAGCTCTCCAAACGGATGTACTTAAGCATTTTTTAAATTGAAAAACTCCTGCTCCTGGTTACATGACCAGGGCAGGAGTTTTTGTATTATCGGAAGTAGACCAGCGGATCCTGGGGCCGTTCCACTTTTTCCACGCTCTGGGCGTAAAGAACCACACCCTCGCCTTCGTAGACGTTGGCGTTCTCCCACTTAATCTCTGCAGTAACGGTGACCCACTCACCCTTTTTTAAGGATCGGGCCTTGTCATACTTGCACAGGAAGCCAAAAAAACGAATGTCCTCGGCACAACAGGTCATTGCGTTACGACCTGGGACAAACGAGCCCTTTGGAAGGCGCATCCCCGTCATTGCCTGAGCTTTGTAGGTAATGGTTTTACCCACATAGCGGTCCGGATGGTCCTGGATGTCCAGATACCAGATTCCGTAGTCCGCATCCTCCAGAGTGAGGTGGGGCGCATCCAGGGAGTAGGGGAGGATGTCCTCCACCTCTAAGTTTTCCCCACTGACATCTTCAAAGACCATTTCACACATGCGATTGACCGCCCGGATGGAACGTTTCCAACTTGACATGGGCATGTCAGGGGTGCAGCGATTGAAGAGAACCATGTCCGCCTCGCTGACCATGTCGATGATCATGGATTGCATGTTGGTGCGGTACATCTCAAAGGTGCTGCCATCAATGGTGCAAATTGCCTGATAAAGCCCCCAGGCTTTTGGAAGCTTTAAATCCCGAAGAATCTGTAAGGGCCACATACCGTTATATTCAATGAGAACCCGTTCGGGTTGGTAACGCCGGTCAATCTCTTGAAGAAAGGCGGTGTTCAACTGCTCCTGGTTCTCCACCGGAACCATGCGGCAGTTGCATTGGGACAGCTGCTGCTGATCATATTCCACTTCGCCGTCCTCGCACAGGAGTAAAACCGTGCGCTGGCCGTCGTTGAAATACTCCATGCTCAGGGTATCGGAGAGAAGGGTAGTCTTGCCACTGTCCAAAAAGCCGGTGATGAGGTATACCGGAATACGAGAATCCTTCACAGCCAGTCACCTCATGCCAGCTGGAACAGGTGCTCCAGCTCCTTCTCTTTCAGATCAGAGCCGATGACGCACAGTCGTCCCGTATAATCCGCCGAGCCGGTCCGGATCTGGAACTCTCCGGGTACAAGATCAAAGTGCAGCCAGGTCTGGCCGTCGTCGCAGGGTACCATGCCTTTGGAGCGGAGAATATAGCCGTAATCCTCGGTCATAGCCAGGGAGGAGAGGGCATCCTGAAGATCTTCCCGGCTGTATTTGTGGGGGGTTTCACGGCCCCAGGAGGTAAAGACCTCGTCAGCGTCATGACCATGGTGATGAGAATGGGAGTCACAGCTGTAGCAAGCCGTGCAGGTGCCGGAATCACAGCCATCCTCTCCAAGCGTGCAGGCGCTCTGCTCATACTCACAGTGGTCATGCTCATGGTCATGCTCGTGGTCATGCTCGTGCTCGTGGTCGTGGTCGTGCTCGTGGTCGTGACCATGGTGGTGCTCATGCTCGTGGTGGTGATCATGACAGCCGCAGTCACAGTCCTCATCATGGTCCTGCGCATGGGAGTGCCGAATTTCGGCCATCAACTCTTCGGCCAAGGAGTGGCCACCCTCCATCGCGGCAATAATCTGGGCGCCCGACAGCTGGTCCCAGGGAGTGGTAAGGATAGCGGCTTTCGGGTTTTTCTCACGGAGGAGACGGACAGCCCCATCCAGCTTGATCGGATCCAGATTCTGGGTACGAGACAGCAGAATTGCAGAGGCGTGTTCCACTTGGTTGTTGAAGAACTCCCCAAAATTTCGCATATAAACTTTCGCTTTCGTCGCATCCACCACGGTAACAAAGCTGTTCAGATGCAGGTCGGGGTTCTCTGTTTGAACCCGCTCCACTGCGGCGATGACGTCAGACAGCTTGCCTACGCCGGAGGGCTCAATGACAATGCGGTCGGGGGCGTAATCGATGAGTACCTGCTTCAGGGCGGTGCCGAAGTCACCCACCAGGGAGCAGCAGATACAGCCGGAGTTCATCTCGGTAATTTCCACGCCGGAATCCTTCAAAAAGCCGCCGTCAATGCCAATTTCCCCGAACTCATTCTCAATCAGGACAATCTTTTCCCCCTTGAATGCTTCGTCCAACAGCTTTTTGATAAGAGTGGTTTTTCCGGACCCTAAAAAGCCGGAAATAATATCGATTTTCGTCATAGTGTAGTCACAAATCCTTTCCAACGATAAAAATGAACCATATGGGGAGAACGTTTGTTTAAGCTGTGAAATTCACAACAGGAGGGGTCAATCCCACAGCAGGTGAATGCCTTCCATCAGAGAACACAACGTCCCGGCAGCTACCCCGCGCGTGCAGTTCTCGGCGGGGGTTAGATCGCCGACCAAAGCGCCCAGATGATCCAGAGTCCAGGCGGGTACTTGGGCCCATTGGCTGAAGTCTTGGTAGCTGAGCCACTCGTTTACAGGAACTCCATCCTCCTGAGACATAGCATAGCCGTCCATATTAGACCACGCGGCCACAGAGGACAGGATGGTTACCATCTCCTCATAGGTGATGGTGTTGTTGGGACGGAAGGTGCCGTCACCATAGCCGGAGAGAAAGCCCTGGGAAGCCATGGCGGATACGGCGTCGGAATACCAGGCGCCGTCTTCGGTATCGGAGAAGGGGAGAGACTTTCCGCTGGAGGGCAGATTCAATGCGGTGGATACCATCGCACAGAACTCCGCGCGGGTGATGGGGGAGTCCGGGCGGAAGGTGCCGTCCCCATAGCCGCTGAGCAGCTCGGAAGCAGCCAGGGTATTAATGTCCGTTTCAAACGGGGTGTCCGAAAGGTCGGAGAAGGTGCGGGCGGTATAGTCCAGCTTCAGCTCGGCAGCCAGATCCGCAGGGGAAATGGGATTCCAGGTGCTCCCGGCATATCCTTCGGAGAGAACGGCGGAGGGGGGCAGTGCCTCCAGAAGCTCGGTAACGGCGGCCTTGTTGTTAACATTGGCCACTGTTTTACGACTGAGGTAAAAAGTCTGACCGGCAAGATTTAATTTTAGAAATCCACCCGCTGAACTTGGGGTGGGCTGAGACAACAGCAGTGCAACGGCGGCGGTATTTTCGGGAGAAACCGTCAGTGTGGGGATGATGCCGATCTTGTGGTTGGTGGTGCCGTCGGGGGAGTAGAAGCGATAGGCAGTGATTTTCAGGGCGTCACCGTCAAACAGCCCGTCGGTGTTGGTGTCATCCAGAACAATTTGCGCAATGCCCTTGCCAAAGGTGCGCTGGCCGATGGCAATGCCAAAGCCGTGGTCCCGCGCAGCGGCGGTAAAAAGCTCGGAGCCGCTGGCGGAATAGGGGCTGGTCAGGACGATCAAAGGCTTGTCGGTCAGATCAGGACAGGAGGGAAGGGTGTAAAGATAATTATACTCCCCATCTGCGTCTCGAAAGTAGACCATGATATCGCTGCCCACAAACAGGCCGGCGGCGCCGGCGGCCGCGTCACTGGTCCCACCGGGATTGCTGCGCAGGTCCATGATCCAAACGGAGACATCATCGTTTAAAGTAGACAGGGCCTCTTCTACCGTGTCAACTGTAGTATCGCCGAAACTGGTGCAGTCGATAACGCCGGCATTGTCCACCGTGTCATAGGTGACGATGGGGATAACCACCGAGCGGCGAACGATGGTATAGTCCTTCTGCCGACCATCCGACTGGCGGGTTACCGTGATGGTAACCGAGGTTCCGGCCTCTCCGGCAATCAGAGAACGAACGTCTGTGCTGTCGGTCAACGTGACTCCATCTACCCCGATGATGAGGTCGCCGGCCTCCAGACCGGCCTCCTGGGCAGGAGAATTGGGCAGAATAGACATAATTTTGTATCCGTTGTCAAAGGTGGCCTGAATGGACACGCCAATGCCCACCACCGTGTCGCCGTTCACGGCAGAGAGAAACTGCTGATATTGCTCCGCTGACATGTACACCGTGTAGGGATCGTCCAAGGCAGCCAAAATCTCGTCCAGGGAGTCCAGAGCCAGAACATCCTCCGGGATTTCATCCACATAGTACTCCTGAAGCAGCTGTTTGGCATCCTCTGCGCTCAGGGCCGCAGCAGGAATGGCGGTAATGGATAGAGTCAAGGCTAGGGTCAGCAGAAAAGCAAACAGTTTTTTTCTCATGTTATACTCCTTAAAATGATAGTAGAGAACAAAAAGAGAGTTTGTACATACGCCGGATGCCACACTGTGGCATCCGGCGTGGTGAACAAGAATTAAAGGTTTGACGCGCGGTAGGTGATTTCATGGCGCTTGGGGCCGGTTGAAACCAGCGTGATGGGATACCCGATCTTGGCTTCCAAAAAGTCCACGTAATTTCGAGCCAGCTCAGGCAGAGCGGCATAGTCCGTGCAGCCGCGGATGTCGCACTTCCAGCCGGGCAGGGTGGTGAACACAGGTTTGGCATTCATGAGAGAGGGGGTGGTGGGGAACTTGTCCGTGATTTGGCCGTTGATCTCGTAGCCGATGCAGACCGGAATTTCATCCAGATAGCCCAGCACGTCCAGACAGGTCAAGGCTACCTGAGTGGCGCCCTGAACCATACAGCCGTATTTGGTGGCGACCGCATCAAACCAGCCAACCCGGCGGGGGCGGCCGGTGGTGGCGCCAAACTCGCCCTTGTCACCGCCGCGGCGGCGCAGCTCGTCCCCGGCCTGGCCGGTGACCTCGCTGACAAAAGGCTCTTTATGGGAGCCGACGGAGGAGGAGTAGGCTTTGGTGACACAGATGACATCCTCAATGGCAGTGGGGGGGACCCCACCGCCTACACAGCCGAAGCCGGCCAGAGTGTGGGAGGAGGTGGTCATGGGGAAGATTCCAAGATCCGGATCCTTCATAGATCCCAGCTGCCCCTCCAGAAGGACGGTTTTCCCCGCGTTCAGAGCGTCGTGGACAAAGCCGACCGCGTCGCCCACATAGGGACGAATCTCTTCCCGCAAGGCCAACAGCTGATCCATCAGGTCGTCGACGTTCAGTGCGGGCTTGTGGTATAGATATTCGAATAAGACGTTTTTTAACGTGACAGCGGTGGTCAGGCGATCCCGCAGCCGGGGCTCGTCGAACAAATCACATACCTGAACGCCGATTTTTGCATATTTATCGGAATAAAAGGGAGCAATCCCGCTTTTTGTGGAGCCAAATGCCTTGCCGCCCAGACGCTCCTCTTCATAGGTATCCTGAAGCACGTGATAGGGCATCAGCAGCTGAGCCCGATCGGAGACAATCAGGTTGGGAGCGGGGACCCCTTGGTCGGTGATGGACTTCAATTCGGCCACCAACTTCTGCGGATCCAGCGCTACGCCGTTTCCGATGATGTTGGTGATGTGGGGATAAAACGTGCCGGAAGGGAGGATGTGCAGGGCAAACCGGCCGTAGTCGTTGATAATGGTGTGGCCGGCATTGGCGCCGCCCTGAAAGCGAATGACTACGTCGGAGTGCTCCGCCAACATGTCGGTAATTTTGCCTTTGCCTTCATCACCCCAGTTGGCACCTACGATCGCTTTTACCATATTGTTACCTCCGTGGGCCGGGATTCGCAACCGCATTGCGGATTTGCCTTATCCGGACCGTAACGCAACGGAAATATTATACTGCGTTTTTTCAGCGCTGACAAGAGGGAAGGGGGGAGAAAGTGGTACAAAAAAGGAAGAGAGCAACGAAAAGATCGCTCCATCTTATAAAAAAGAAGGAAGCGGTCAGTTAAGAAAAACGACGGCGGTACCCGCATTTGCGGCACAGCTCCTCTGTGACCAATCCCTTCGAAAATCCGTTGTAGATGGCAATGGCCCGGGGGGAGCTGAGAATCTCATCCAAGGTCTGCTGATAGAGATTGCCCAAAGGCAGATCCCCCTCGTGATCCAGGCAGCAGGGGACCACCGTGCCGTCCCACAGCACTCCGACTTGATCCCGCAGACCCAGACAGAAGCCGGTTGCACTTTCTTCGGGAGCCGCCAGATCCGGCCACTCAAACCGATCTCCCCACTCCAGGTAGACCCCGTCGGCCAGAGTGGTTCCCTGCCAGCCCTTCTTCCAAGGGGGTGGAAATGCTTCTTCCAGCCGGGCCAGTATGGTGTGATTGCAGGCATTTGCACCAGGGATGTGTTCACCGTCCAGGTTCCACAGACGCAGCGCGCAGCGTTTGCCCGCGTCGGCGGCCTGCCGGGCGAAGTGGATACAGTGATCCAGATAGTCGCCCAGCTCACCCAGAGGAGGATTCCCCTCGAAAGAGTGGAGGGAGACGTTTACCTTCCACACTGCGGGGCTGGAGCACAGCAGAATTCCGTTCTGAGAAAGCAGGGTTCCGTTGGTGGTGAGGATGACCCGAAACTTCAGCTCGGCGGCGATACTTAAAAGTGTCTCCAACTGGGGATGGAGCAGAGGCTCTCCCATCAGGTGGAGATACAAAAACTCCGTGTGCGGGCGCAGCCGGCTGGCCAGCACCCGGAACTGATCCGGCGCAAGAAACCCCTTTGCCCGCTTGGTGCCAGGGCAGAAGGAACAGCGCAGATTGCATACGTTGGTGATTTCCAGATAGGCTTTTTTTAGGGTGCGCACGGGGAATCACCTTCTTTCTGGCAGTTTGGGGTCAGGACAGCGGGGAGAG
>JBFWME010000031.1:20666-25800 GCA_050251755.1 Lawsonibacter sp.
CCCGAGGATTTAAAAGAACAGGGTGGAGCGCCAAACGGGCGCGGAACCCAAAAAGAAAGACACCCATTGGGTGTCTTTCTTTTTGGAGGTGCCACCCAGATTTGAACTGGGGAGTGGAGCTTTTGCAGAGCTCTGCCTTACCACTTGGCTATGGCACCATATGGAGCCGCAGAGTGCTCCAAAAATTGGAGCGAGTGACGAGGCTCGAACTCGCTACCTCCACCTTGGCAAGGTGGCGCTCTACCAGATGAGCTACACTCGCATTTGGTTCCCCCGCAGAAAGATCTGCGGGGGAGATGGTGCCTCCGGTCGGAATCGAACCAACGACACGGGGATTTTCAGTCCCCTGCTCTACCAACTGAGCTACAGAGGCAAATTTTTCTTTGAAAGAAATAAAAATTCACTTTTCAAAGAAAAAAGAATGGCGACTCGGAAGGGACTTGAACCCTCGACCTCCGGCGTGACAGGCCGGCGTTCTAACCAACTGAACTACCGAGCCAGGTAGTCCGAAAAACAGGAAACAAAATGGTGGGAACAACAGGGCTCGAACCTGTGACCCCATGCTTGTAAGGCATGTGCTCTACCAGCTGAGCTATGCTCCCCGGTGTGTCCCGCTCTCGCGACGGCTTGCTTATTATACTAAACGCTTTTCGGATTGTCAACAGGAAAAATAAAATTAGACGTAAAAATTTTTACTCGTTTAAAAGGCCCAACTAGTAAAAATAAACCGTCTTTCTCCATAGGACCGTAGATTCCTTGACATTCTTTTTTTGCGGTGACATAATCAGTTCAGTGACCAAAAGAGGCCCCGTTCGGGGCGAAGAGATTGCAAGGAGGGTCCCAGGATATGAGCAGTCAGGTAAAGCGAATCGGTGTACTGACCAGCGGCGGTGATGCCCCCGGTATGAATGCGGCGGTTCGGGCGGTAGTCCGGGCGGCGGTAGGGCAGGGGATTGAATGTGTGGGTATCCGCCGAGGGTGGAACGGCCTGATCAACAGCGACTTTGTCCAGATGGATGGTTCCAGCGTCAGTCACATCATTGATAAAGGTGGAACGATTCTTTATACTGCCCGCAGCGCCGAGTTTATGCAGCCTGAGGGGCGGGAGAAGGCCATAGGCACCTGCAAGTTGCTGGGACTGGATGGCATTGTGGCCATCGGCGGTGACGGCACATTCCGGGGTGCGCTGGCATTGTCCCGCCAAGTCGCTGAGTCGGGCCAGCACCTGGCTGTGGTGGGCATTCCGGCGACCATTGACAACGACATAGGGTGTTCCCACTATACCATCGGGTTTGACACTGCCTGCAACACCGCCATTGAATGCGTGGATAAGCTGCGGGATACCATGCAGTCTCATGAGCGCTGCTCGGTGGTGGAGGTCATGGGCCGCCACGCCGGCTACCTGGCTTTATACGTAGGAATCTCCGTGGGCGCCACTGCTGTTCTGATTCCGGAGCGCCCCACGGACTTTGAGCATGACGTTGTGGACAAGATCCGCCGGGCCCGTCTGGCCGGAACCACCCATTATATGGTGGTGGTGGCGGAAGGTGCAGGGAGCGCGTTCGAGATTGGAAAACGGATCCAGGAGGAAGTGGGCATCGATCCCCGGGTGACGGTTTTGGGCCACATCCAGCGCGGCGGTTCCCCCTCGGCGCGGGACCGGGAGACAGCAAGCCGCATGGGGTATGAGGCGGTGACTTCGCTGATAGAGGGCCGGGGCAACCGGATTATTGCCACCCAGGACGGCCGCATTGTGGATCTGGATATGGAGGCGGCTCTGGCCATGGTCAAGGAGTTTGACATGGAGCGTTATAACGTGCTGGAGGCGCTGACCAATACCTGGAAATAGAATAGAACAGAATTGATGGGGGACCGGAACGGTCCCCCATCAGACTGTCAAAAAACCCTCAATCCGAAGGGTTCGGAGGGAGGGATATTTGGAAAGGGAACCGTCAGGATTCCCTTTCCTGTCCAATCAATACAGATCCCATAACTTTTTTAGAGAGTTATGAGATTGCATTCTGTTGAAAAAGTCCAAAGGACTTTTTCAACAGAATGAGGGGGGACCGTTCCGGTCCCCCCTCAAGTTTATATTCCGCAAGCAATGCCAAGCGGGCGTACACGGGATGCGAATCAGCAGACCAAGCCTGTGCTGTGTTACAGATCCGCCAGCAGCTGTTCCAGTTCCTCTTTGTCGTAATGGTATACTTGATCGCAAAACTGGCAAGTCAGCTCGGCTTGTCCCTGTTCCGCAATAAGAGAAGACAGTTCGTCCCGGCCCATGCTGATCAGGGCCCGGGTGACCCGCTCCCGGGAGCAGTAACAGCGGTACTCCACCGGATGACGCTCTAATACGTCCAGGTCGAAGTCGGACAGAACACTCCGAAGCAGCCCCTCGCCATCCAGCCCGCTCTCCAGAGCATGACTCACCGAACCCAAACGCTGGACCCCGGCCTCGATCTTCGCAATGATTTCTTCGCTGGCACCGGGGAGAAGCTGAATCAGATAACCTCCGGCAGCGCGGACCGACTGGTCTGTCCCGACCAGGACCCCAAGGGCACAGGCGGTTGGGATCTGCTCACTCTCCACAAAGTACATGGCCAAATCGTCTGCGATTTCGCCGGAGAACAGGCCGATGGACCCGACGTAGGGTTCCTTCAGGCAGATGTCTTTGATGACGGTGAG
The DNA here is from genome assembly GCA_050251755.1 of Lawsonibacter sp. Classification (GTDB taxonomy): domain Bacteria; phylum Bacillota; class Clostridia; order Oscillospirales; family Oscillospiraceae; genus Lawsonibacter. Next base: position 23,352 of record JBFWME010000031.1, read on the forward strand.
GGTACCGTCTGTCCCGACCGCGGCACCCACATTTAGTTTACCCGGACGCTGTTCAATCAGGTCCACGTGGGGATTTTGCACATAGCCGCGGACGTTGCCGTTACAGTCGGAGACGGCCAGTACCGTGCCCAGCGGCCCTCCGCCCTTGATCTGCAGGGTGAGGGAGCCGTTTTGTTCCTTCAGCATGTCCCCCATCATGGAGGCCCCCAGCAGGGTGCGGCCCAGGGCGGCGGTGGCCATGGGGAGAAGGGTATGAATTTGCCTGGCCCGCTCCACCAGGTCGCGGCCGGTTACGGCCACCGCTTTGGCGAAGCCGTCGGCGGTGATGGCTCTGATCAGTTCATCACTCATGGGTTAAGGATCCTTTCTAACCACAAAAAAGACCCGCTCTTCTCCAGATACGGGAGAGCGCATCTTCAGATTGCCGAATGTTTTGATATCCCGAAAACCGGCTTGCTCTAAAAAGTCGGTGAGCTCCGGGATGGTGTAGGCTCGTTCCAGATGGAGTTCATTTCCCCGGTTCCAAAGACCTGTCTCCGAATCCAGACGAAAGAGATCCATATAATAGGAGCAGATGCGGCTGCGCCTGGAGTACTCGGCCCGCCACACGCAATACGTGTCTTCCGTCTCGTCCAGAAACACCTGACCGTCCAGCCCTTCCAGCTTTTCGGGGGTATTGACGTCAAACAGAAAGATTCCCCCGGGCATGAGAAAAAGGTGGACGCGCTCAAAGGCCCGTTTCAGCTGTTTGGGGTTAGTGACGTAGTTGATGCTGTCCAGACAGCAGACACAGGCGTCGATGGTACCGTACAGATCCAGTCGTTCCATGGATTGGCATAGAAAGATAGGCGGAATGCCGACGACGTCCCGGTTTTTTTCGGCGGCCTCGGAAAGCATTTCGGGGGAGCGGTCCACGCCAATCATTTCGTATCCGCGCAGCGCCAACTCCCGGGTCAGCGAGCCCGTGCCGCAGGCCAGATCCAGTACGATGTTTCCGGGCAGTCCTCGCTTGCGGAAATGTGTTTCAATATAGTCGGCCCAAGCGGTATAGCGGACGTCATGGGTCAGCTCATCGTAGCAGCCGGCTAAAAAACCATAGCTGTTCATGGCTTTTGCGCCTTCAAACGTGGGATGATGGTGCGGTAGCCATCCGCCCCATAATGAAGACACCGGTTGACCCGGCTGATCGTGGCGCTGGAGGCGCCGGTGCGCTCTAAAATCTCGCTGTAGATCAGCCCCTGATCCAACAGCATTGCGACTTCCATTCGCTGCTCCATCGCCTTCAGTTCGGACACAGTACACAGGTCCTGGAGGAATTTATGGCACTCCTCTTCGTCCTTTATGGAAGCGATTGCCTGGTACAAGGTATTGCTGGATGGTTTGTCCAAAAATTTAGACATGGAACGCTCCTTCCTCCCGGCAGGCCGGGAACGCTTTTTCTCCTAAATTTTAACACACTAAAACATGAAAGTAAACAGTAATATTATGTTTTATACTGCACGGAAGGGAGCTTTTTGACATAGGCTGGGAAAATAGATTCCGGGGAGGGGTTTGCCATGAAAAAATCCAAACAGCCCGCCAAGGCACCGGAGGTGATTTGGCATGAGGAGAAACGAACCTTGACACTGGAGGAAGAGCCGGTGCTGGAGTATATTCTGTCATGGCCGGAAATTCAAGGGGCTGGAATCGGAGGCCTCTGGATCAGCCGATATTACGCCCGCCTGGCCGAGGCCTGGAGACTTCGGTGGCAGAGAGAGGTATACTGGAAGGCGTGTATCAAGCTGAGCCAATGCCGAGCTGCTTCCAGGCCGTTCATTCCCTGGACCGGAAGGCTGGAGGGTGCGGTCACCCTATGGAAGGACGGCTTACTGAGTCTGCGTCTGAACGGGGAGGAGGTCCGGGGAGACGGCAAACCCTGCCGGGTGCGCTGGGGAGACGTGTGGAAGCTGCGGGAGGGGGCGCCCTGCCCGTTGAAGGAGTTTTTTCCGGGAAAGCGGCGCTGGAAAAAAGAGCTGGTGACACAGATTACAGAGCTTGGGAACCGCCGCCGGACAGCAGGGGAGTGCTTTCTGGACCAAGGCTGGGAGGAAAAGGTTTCAAAATTTCTTCCGGTTCAGGATTTTTGCCTGACATCCGACGGCCTTGAATTTGCATTTCCACAATGTGTTATTGCTCCAGCCGCAGAAGGAAACCCGGTCTTTTGCGTTCCGATGCCCGGTGATGGAGAGATGGAAAAAGCCCCGGCCTGACTTCGGCGGGCACTCTGACGAGCGTTCGAGCATCAGAGTGCCTTGGCTTTTCTGCGCAGGCGCTGGAAGAAAAACATACCCGTCAGGATAATGGCACCGCCGGCCAGCGTTCGTCCGGTAGGGAGTTCGCCGGAGATGAAAAAGCCCAAAAGCGTGGCGATAAAAGGGGTCAAAAACATATAATTGCTCACACTGGAGGT
>JBFWME010000031.1:25900-29955 GCA_050251755.1 Lawsonibacter sp.
ACATACCCGTCAGGATAATGGCACCGCCGGCCAGCGTTCGTCCGGTAGGGAGTTCGCCGGAGATGAAAAAGCCCAAAAGCGTGGCGATAAAAGGGGTCAAAAACATATAATTGCTCACACTGGAGGTGTTGGGGGCCATACTGAATGCCTTGGCCCAGCTGACATAGGCTACCGCACTGGAGAATATGCCCAGCAGCAGCGCACATACCACGCCGGAAACGGAAGCGTGGAACAGCTCGGTGATTCCCCGAGGAGCAAAGGGAAGAAGAAGGAGAAAGCCGGCGAGGATGCTAAAGGCTGAAACTTGCAACGAGGTGTACCGTCCGGTTAGTTTGCGCTGCATCAAATTGTATGCGGCAAGACAAAACGCCGCACCAAGCAGCCAAAGCGTGTTAGCAGACAGTGAGCGTTCTCCGGGCTTCAGCAGCAGAACGACCACACCGCCAAAAGCCAACAGAATGCAGCCCCACTGAAGCCAGGTGAGCCGCTCTCCGAACCAAAAGCGTGCGGCTGCGGCGGTAATGAGGGGGGTGACAGCGATTATGGTGCTGCTTATGGAGGAAGGCGTAGTGGCGCAGCCGTAATTGAAGAAAATAGGGTACAGGACAAATCCGGCCAGACCGCAGGCGAAAAACCACCCAAAATCCAGGAGTGCCGGGAGCTTCAGCTTTTTTAGCCAAACGACCGCCAGAAGTAAAAGCCCGGCGATGGCGTAACGAAGAAATGCCAGGCCAAAGGAGGAGAAATCCTGCATGGCAATGGTAGTAATCGGATAGGCCAGAGACCAGCAGGCGATGGTACCCGCTGCAAAGAAATGATAGTGGGAGGTGAGTTTCATCGGGATTTCATCCTTTTTTCAATAAAAATAAAGTATAAATAGCTTGGAATTGAAACAAATTAATTTTATCGGCTTTATCCAGAAACGTCAAGGTATTATAGTCCGGCGAAACAGGTGGAATGAGTTTTTTCCTGAGGCGGGAGGGAAAAAGAAAATTCCCCCTTGACAATTTGGAATTGTTTGTTATAATAACATTCGTGCTTGCGACAGCAGGCAAAAATAGCGGGATTGTGTAAGGGTAGCACGACAGACTCTGACTCTGTTTGTGAGGGTTCGAATCCTTCTCCCGCTGCCAAGAAAAAAACCCCTGAAAGTGCTTGAATTACAAGGCTTTCGGGGTTTTTTATTTTTCTTGCCCGCCCAACAACATGGTGAAAAATACGTACTTTTGCTGGTTGGGGTGGTGGAAATGGTGGTGGAACTTTTATTCGGATTCCGCCTTCTGCCGATCGCGTTGCTTTTTATTTGTACCATCGAGAAGGGCAATTCCAGCGTGTAAGACGCCACTGTCCTTATGCGTGTAAATATTCGCAGTGACTGACACATCAGAATGCCCCATTAATTCCTTGGAGACATTGAGTGGGATGCCCACCCGCTGGAGATCGGTACAAAAGGTATGCCGCAGACAGTACGGTGTTAAATCCGTTGAAACAACAGATCGAACAATCTTGTTCCGGTACACCTCCGCGCCCATGTAGATATCAAGGGCCCGGATAAATGACCGCCAGCGACGGTATAGGGTGTCGTCGTCCATGTTCGTTCCGTGAATGTTCGTTCCGTGAATGTTCGGGAATACTGGCGAAAATGGCTCGCCCTTTGCCGCCAGCAGCCTTGGACGCAATGCTGAATGTATCGGGATGTCCCGAACCACAGCGGCCGTCTTAGGGCCTTTGATTTCCGTAGATCCGCTTTCTTTTACAGAGTGAACATATATTTCATTCCGCTCAAAATCCACATCAGACCACATGAGCGCCGCGGTTTCACCCGGCCTAATCCCAGTATATAGCAATGTCAGGATCCAAAGTCCGGCGCGATGGCGCTCGGCTACGGCCAGAATGGCCGTCCGCTCTTCATCAGTGACAGATCGCCGTTTTCCTTCTGTCATTGTTGGGAGTTCAAGCAGCTCAGCCGGATCGTACACGATCAACCTTGATTGTCTTGCCCGTTTAAATAGCTCTTGCATGACCATGCGAACCTTTTTCACATGGGACGCAGACATCCAGGCCTGTTCGTTTAGGATTCGCTGGAGGTGGACGTCCTTTACATCCTTCAGCTTCAAGCGGCCGATCCGCGGCTTAATATATTTGAGGTACTTTTCATCATACATCCCGAGGCTTTTTGCAGTGAGCCCCTTCGGGTCCTTGTATAGTGACTTCCATTGTTTATACCAGGCATCCACCGGCATCGACCCGCCGATCACTTCTTCGCCGCGCTTGGCTGCGGCCAGTTTCCCTGCCAGCTTATAGCCTCCAGTACAGTCTTTCCGGTGGCCTCATATTTCTTCCCATTGTATCGTGCGGTTTTCTGATATAGTCCACCATTTTGGCGCCCCTTTCTTGACGGGCGCGCCCAAGAAATGGTACAATATGGGCACAGTCTTCCCTTTCGTAACGGTTTGGGTTGGCGCATCTTCCCGCTCTCGGTGTTCCAGCACCGGGGGCGGATTTTTTTTATATCTTTTCAAAAACCATTGTGGCCTGGATTCGGTCTCCGCCTCCAAAACCTTTACTAGAAGATTCGGACGTTGCGATCGTGTGCAACCTGTAACCCTTGGCCGCTTGAGCATTTATTACATTCTCAAGCTCAGACAGGTTCTTGGAATTCGTGCCGATGAATTTCTCTTTCAAAGTCACCTGTAAAACTACGTATTGTTGGTCCATAAGAACATCTTCTTTCTATTTTTTTGCCGTCATCTGGCGGCTTGGGCATTAAAAATATAATTCCGCAGCCAGGTTTCCGTGCGTATACCAACATACTGCCTTACGCATGAAGTCGTCAGTCACGCCGAAACACTCAGCCAGGTCCCACATCTCTGTGTGGCCATTGGCCACGGCTTCATCCAAATCTTTAGCAGACAGGCAGAGCTGGATGGCCCGCTTATCGGCCTGGTTTTCGTGTTTCTGTCGAATGTCGCAAGTTGCGTATTCGCTATAAAAGGAGCCAGTATCACAATGCGCTATTTCGTGGATGCCCTTTGTGAATTCGTCCGCATTGGACTTGAATGCGTATGGGTCAATGGCAATAAAGCATTTCCGGTCCGAGACCCTCATAACAGACAGGCTTTCCATGTCTTCCAAATCGAGGTTGTACCAATAGACATCGTAATTCTGAGCTTCGGCATATTCATAAAGACCGACTAGATCATTTATTTTTTTCGTGTTCTTGCGCGAATTTTGCAAATTGTTTAACCCGGTCAAGGACATCGTCATCTATCTCCCTCGTTCCAAAAAGGGCAAATTTAATATCGTCGTCGTCGACTTGGCGCTCACCCTCCGGGGCGGGCGTTTTTTCTGTTTGCTCTCCGGTGAGGAGGTAGTCCGTTGAAACAGAAAACCGAGCTGCGATTTTAGCCACATTATCTGCCGACAATTTCTTCGTTCGTCCTGCCTTTAAATCCCCCATAGTTCCGCGGCTGATCCCTAAGTCAGAGCACATTTTCCCTACGGTTATTTTGCTTTTTGAGCACAGACTTTCGATTCTTCCGTACATTTCGCCCATAATTGTACCTCGTTTTTGTGCGGAATGCCAAAAATACGGAAATCCGCACATAATTTATCCGACGAAATAAACATAGTACAACATTCCGTACTTGTCAACCGCTTTATATAGGGAGGTGAGACGAAAGTGGCACAATTTACTGCGTTCGGTAAAGAGGTCAAAAAAGCGCTTATCGATGTGGATGAAACGCAGGACTGGTTGATGAAAAAAATCGGGGCGAACACAGGTTTGTTCGTGGACAGTGGCTATATGTACAAAATACTTACCGGCGAACGCAGCGCCCCCAAAATTGTCCAAGCCATCCGTGAGATTCTGGACCTTCCGGAGCAAGACCAAGATAGCGCATGACCTGTACATTAAACCGGACTTTTTAGAAAGGAGTCCTGCTAACAAAAGTCAAGGCCAAAATGCAGGAAAATCCCGGGTAGAAAAATGAGCACAACAAAAAGGCGGCCGCAATATGCGCCCACCTGATTAAGTGAAATCCAGGGGCTAGCTA
>JBFWME010000032.1:0-4966 GCA_050251755.1 Lawsonibacter sp.
TCCCCCAGCTCCAGCCGGGCATGTTCCAGCTTGCCGAAGGTAGCGGTCATGGATTTCAGTTTCATTGGCCGGCATCCTCCCCGTTTTCCAATGCGGCCAGACCGAACCGGGCTGCCAGTTGGTACACCTGATTGTCCGGCTGCTGTTGGCACTTGTCCCACATCGTCTGTAAAAACAGGCCGGTCAAGGTGTCCTCCATCCGCCGCGCCCAGAGATCCTGGGGCAGACGGGTGTGGTCCCGAAGGGTCAGCGCATAAAATTTGTGGGCCAGATTCTGCTCCAGCGCGGCCAGGTTGGGAGCGGGACTTTCTCCGGTGAGGAGAATGCGGTAGATGTCCTCACGGGTGTTTTGGGGCAGGGCGGCCAGAAGACCGGTCAGGGGGTCCTCCGCCCCGGTCAAATCCACGGATAAAATCTCATAGCGGCGGCGGCACAGGGGAAGAAATTGGGCGGAGATGGCTCCGGGCTCCGCCGTCAGGCAAAGCACCCCCTTCTCCCCAAGTTCGTCGAAGCCCCTCCCCTCCGGACAACCGGGATAGGCCCAGTAGGTGTCCCCCGCCCGGTTTAGGCCGCTGCACTGGTGGATGTGGCCCAAAGCCAGGTAGTCCAGCCCGCTGGCGGCGATGTCCGAAGGAGAGATTGGACCGTACTCGCTTTGAGGGGCCAGATCACCGTGGAGGCACATGAGCTGAAGCCAGCCGGGACGCCGATTTGCCTGAAAGCCGGCCAGGGGGCTTTCCTCCTGGCGGGGAGCGGAGAAGGCCCGACCGTATACGGTACACTGCAACTCAGGCAGATCCACTGATTCCACCTGTGCCGAGCGAAAAATGTGGACATTTTCCGGCCAGTCCAGGGTGGTGTAAACCGAGCGCCCGGAGGAATAGTCGTGATTGCCGGGAGCAACAAAGACCGGACAGGGAATGGCGCCCAAAGCCCGGGCCAACGCCTGTGCGGTTTCCCGAAACACCCGCTCGGAGTCCAGCAGGTCGCCGGACAGAAGGACCAGATCAGCGGAGGTTTCCCGGGCCAGCCCGGCCAGCCGGTCCAGCAGCTCCCGCTGCTCCTTTCGCCGCTGAACGGCCTGCTCCGGCGTCAGGCCGGAAAAGGGGCTGTCCAGGTGGAAGTCCGCCCCGTGGAGAATGGTTAACATGGGACAAGTCCCTGCCTTTCCTTGGTATCAAATGGCATGCAGCCCACCGCTTATTCCTGAAGGTCCGTCCGCCGGACCTCCACGCACCGCTTTTTCTCCGTGTCAATGGTAAACAGGCAGGCGTTAAGCTTGCAGTTGCCCTCGGCCTCCTCATAGCGACGGGGCAGTCCTCCCGTAAACAGATTGATGGACTGCTCCGGACGAATGCCCAGGACCGACCGGCTGGGCCCGGTCATCCCCAGGTCGGTGACGAAGCCGGTGCCTTTGGGCAAAATCTGGCAGTCGGCGGTGGGCACGTGGGTGTGAGTTCCCCACACCGCCTGAACCTGCCCGTCCAGATACCAGGCCAGGGCGCCTTTCTCGCTGGTGGCCTCGGCGTGGAAATCCACCAGAGCCAGGTCATAGTCTGCGCCCCGGAGGAGAAAACAGGCGGCCTTGAAGGGGCTGTCCAGGTTTGGATTCAGCTCGACCCGCCCCATCAGATTGAGAACCGCGATGCGCAGTCCCTGGCACTGGTAGATTCCCATTCCGCGGCCGGGTACCCGGCCGGCGTAGTTGGACGGACGGAGAATATTGGGCTCTTTATCCAGATACTCCCCGATCTGAATGCGGTTCCAGGTGTGGTTGCCCAGGGTGATGACGTCGGCCCCGGCCTCGAACATCCGGCGGGCCTGGGCGGGAGTGATGCCCACGCCGGAGGCGTTCTCCCCGTTGACCACGGTGAAATGGGCTCCGGTTTCCGTTTTCAGCTCCCCCAGGCGGCGGGACAGGATGTCCTGCCCCCCCTCGCCCACAATATCTCCCACAGCCAGTACCTTCAGCAGCATAGCAAGTCCTTTCTTGAGGCATGCCTCGTTGTGTTTATAGCAACATATCATTATAAAGGATTCCCCAAAAATAAGCAACTGATTAAAAAATGGGGCGGCATCCGCCGCCCCAAGGTTACCGTTTTAAATATTTGATACAGGCCATAATGCCCACGATGTAAAAAGCAACCTCCAGCAATTTGACGACATAGCCGATTGTGGCCCAAATCCCAACCATAAAAAATCCCATGTCCATATTTAGATCGCCTCCCTTTGTCTTCTAGATTATCGCGGAAGAAGCGGGCTGTCAAATACAAAGCAGAGGGACGGTAAAACCGCCCCTCTGCTCAAAATTGAAAATTTACTTGATGGGCTCGCCGGCCTCTTTCTTGGCCTTGATTTCCTTCAGCGCGTCCTTGTAGCTCAGGTTGACGCGGCCCTTGTCGTCGATCTCGGTGACCTTGACCCAGATCATGTCGCCGATGTTGACCACGTCCTCCACCTTTTCCACACGGTGATCAGCCAGCTTGGAGATGTGGACCATACCGTCCTTGCCCGGGGCCAGCTCTACGAAGGCGCCGAACTGGAGGATGCGTACCACCTTGCCGTAGTACAAGCCGCCCACCTCGGGGACGAAGACGATGGTCTCGATCATCTTCTTAGCGGCATCGCAGGCTTCGGCGTTGGGAGAGGCAATGTGAACGGTGCCGTCGTCCTCGATGTCGATCTGCGCGCCGGATTCGGCCGTAATCTTCTGGATGACGGAACCGCCCTTGCCGATGATATCACGGATGCGGTCGGGGTTGATCTTAAGGGTGATCATCTTGGGGGCAAACTTGCTCACCTCGGCCCGGGGGGCGGAGATGCAGGGCAGCATGACTTCGTCCAGGATAGCGAACCGGGCGTCACGGGTGATGTCCAGGGCCTCCTTAATGATCTCGTGGGTCAGGCCGTCGTTCTTCAGGTCCATCTGGATGGCGGTAATACCGGATTTGGTGCCGGCCACCTTAAAGTCCATTTCGCCGTGGAAGTCTTCCACACCCTGGATGTCAATGAAGGTGGTAAAGCCGCCGTTGTCATCCTGAATCAGGCCGCAGGAGATACCGGCCACCGGGGCCTTGATGGGCACACCGGCGTCCATCAGAGCCAAAGTAGAGCCGCAGATGGAGCCCTGAGAGGTAGAACCGTTGGAGGACAGCACCTCGCTGACCACGCGGATGGCATAGGGGAACTCGTCCACAGAGGGTAGCACGGGTTCCAGCGCCCGCTCGGCCAGAGCGCCGTGGCCGTACTCCCGGCGGTTGGTGGACCGGGGAGCCTTGGCCTCACCCACGGAGTAGGGGGGGAAGTTATAGTGGTGCATATATCGTTTTTCGGACTCCTCCCAGATGGTGTCCAGCTTCTGGGAGGCGGAAAGAGTATTCAGCGTGGCGATAGACAGCACCTGAGTCTGGCCGCGGGTAAACAGACCTGAGCCGTGGACTCGGGGCAGAACGCCCACCTCGGCGGCCAGGGGACGAATTTCGTTCTTGGAGCGGCCGTCTACCCGGTGGCCTTCCAGCAGCCAGGCTTTGACGATCTTCTTCTGGAACTTGTAGGTGAACTCCTCCAGATACTGATCCATATCCGGATACTCCTCCAGATAGGTCTCATGCCAGTGGTCGATCATGGCGTTCCAGCGGGTCTCGCGCACGTTCTTGTCGTCGGTGTCCATGGCGGCCTTGGCCTCGTCGGTGAACGCGGCGACGATCTTGTCAAACAACTCCTGATTGAACTGGGCGTGCTCGTACTCCATCTTGGGCTTGCCGATTTCGGCCACGATCTGGTTGATGAAGGCGACCTGCTTCTTGATTTCCTCATGGGCCTTGACAATACCGGCATACATAATCTCGTCGGGGATCTCATCGGCGCCGGCTTCAATCATAACCACCTTCTCTTGAGTGGCGGCCACGGTTACGTCCATGCGGGACACCTTGCGCTGCTCCTGGTTGGGGTTAAACACGATCTGGCCGTCCACATATCCGACCTCCAGGCAGCCGATGGGGCCGGCGAAGGGGATCTGGGAGTAGCTGACACAGGCGGAGGCGCCGATCATGGCGGCCACCTCGGGAGAGCAGTCGTAATCCACGCTCATCACGGTGCAGGTGATGCACACATCGTTGCGGAAGTCGTAGGGGAACAGGGGGCGCATGGGCCGATCGATCAGGCGACTGGCCAGCACGGCGGGCAGAGAAGGACGGCCCTCGCGGCGCATAAAGGAACCGGGGATGCGGCCAACGGCGTACAGCTTTTCCTCAAAGTCCACGGACAGGGGGAAGAAGTCCACGCCGTCGCGGGGACGGGGGGAGACGGTGACGGCCACCATCACGGTGGTCTCGCCATAGGTGACCATAGCGGAGGCGTCGGCCAGCTCGGCCACCTTGCCTACCTCGATGGTCAGAGGACGGCCGCACAGATCCATCGTCCACGTTTTGTTGTTTGGAAACTGCTTGTGTTTGATAATGGTTGACATGTTGACACTCCTTTTGTGATGTCACGCGCCGTCCGGCTTTTTGTATTACCGAATGTTGTTCGGGGTGGAGCCTACCCGGCCCGCGCACAGCGCGGACAAAGAGACATGAAACACGGCGGCGGTGCGCGGTTTGAGTTCCGGAGTCCAACAGCCTTTTAGCACTTGAATACGGGGCGGAATCAGCAGCCCGTCCCATATTCAACTGCTAAAAAAGCAAAAAGGACACCCGGAAACGGTTTGATTTTATATGCGAACATAGGGCAGCGCGATTCGCGCACTGCCCTATGATACACACTGGTTTTGCTGTAGATGGACACGCGGCCGGGTTGCTGAGCCGCAAGTCCGTGTGATCACGCCTCGCACCCCTCGCGGGCGGGTCGCTAAGTGCTGCGACTTTGAACACAAACAGCCGGACCTTCGGCCCTGCTTGGTTTGTATTCGTCGCTCCGCGCTTGGCTCCCCTGCTCGGGGGCTCGGGCGCTTCTTGATCACGCCTCG
>JBFWME010000032.1:5066-16532 GCA_050251755.1 Lawsonibacter sp.
ATAGTAGCGCGGTAACGCTCGATATCTTTGGCCATCAGGTAATCCAGCAGCTTGCGGCGTTTGCCGATCATCTTGTACAAGCCGCGGCGGCTGTGGTTATCATGGATGTGAATCTTCAGATGCTCCGTCAGCTCGTTGATGCGAGTGGTGAGGATGGCAATCTGAACCTCGGGAGAACCGGTGTCGGTTTCATGGGTGCGGTTGGCCTCGATTACGGCCGATTTTTCGTCCTTGCGAATCATGGAAAATTCCACCTTTCTGTTGTTGCGCGTCACTGATTCGGCGGCAGATCCCCCAAAAAGAGTGTTCCGGGGAAATAACGCCGACAGCACGGGCGCTTTTGTTATGCCCCAAGGCCGCGTAACGGGCGGGTGAACCCCCGGACTCTTGCCCGGGCCATATCCCATAAACGAAGCGAAAGGGTACATCGATGCATTTTCATGCTGGGTAACTATATCATAATTTTTCCCGCATGTAAAGAAAAAACTCCTGCTTTATAAGAAAATTTTTATCGATTTTGGCGGGACACGGGGGGGTAATAGGAGAAAAACGGATCTTTTGCGGTCGAAAAACCGCCCGGCTGTAGCCGGGCGGTTTTTGCTTATGCGCAGAACGTGAAAAAGGCAGAAAAATCAGCAACTATCTGAGCCTAAAAGGGCAGCGCATGGAGTGCAGAGTTACTCCACCTCCACGGCGGGGACCACAGCCGCGCACCGGGGACACAGGGTGGGGTGTTTTGCGTCGGCGCCTACCTTAAGATGGTGCTTCCAGCAACGCTCGCACTTCTCGCCTTTGGCCGCAGAGACCAAGACCCGCACCCCGGACAGGGGGGTCTCGGCGGCGCTTTCATACAGCGCGGCATCCTCGGTCACCTCTACGTCTGAGACGATAAACAGGTCGGCCCACTGGTCCTGGAACCCAATCAGCGCTTGGAGACTGCTCTCAGACAATAACTTGTCCAGACACAGAGTGACGTGGGCCTCCAGTGCCTTGCCGATCCTCTTTTCGTTGCGGGCGGCCTCCAGGGCCGCGTTGACCCCGTCCCGCAGCTGAATGAGATCGGACCACCGAAGCATTTCCGCATCCGACAGGGCGTAATCGGCAAAGGGCTGGTTCATCTCGTTCAATACCACGTTGCGGGGATCGTCGCCCTGCCGATGGGGCATGGCCTGCCAGATTTCATCGCAGGTAAAGGCCAGGATGGGGGCGAACAGCTTGGCCATGGTATCCAGAATCAGGTACAGGGCGGTTTGCGCGGAGCGGCGCAGGACTCCGTCCTTCTCCTCGCAGTACAGCCGGTCCTTGATGATATCCAGATAGAAGGAGGACAGCTCTACCACGCAGAAGTCGTTGATGGCGTGGGACACCACGTGGAACTCGTAGTTGTCATAGGCGGCAAAGCACTTCCCGATCAAATCGTTGAGTTTGGTGACGGCCCAGCGATCCAGCGGCTCCATCTCCTCGGGCCGCACCAGGCGGTTGGGATCAAAGCCGTCCAAATTACCCAGGCAATACCGGGCGGTGTTTCGGAACTTCAGATAGCTTTGGGACAGTTGCTTGAAAATGGTGTCGGAGCAGCGCACATCCACGTGGTAGTCGGCGGAGCCGGCCCACAAACGCAGCAGGTCTGCGCCGTACTGCTTGAAGATGTCGGCGGGGTCCACCCCGTTGCCCAGAGATTTGTGCATGGCCTTGCCCTCGCCGTCCACCGTCCAGCCGTGGGTGACGCACTCCTGGAAGGGAGCGCCCTTCCCCAGCGCGCCCACGGCGGTGAGTAGGCTGGATTGGAACCAGCCCCGGTATTGGTCCAGGCCTTCCAGATATACGGTGGCGGGCCAGAAGCCCTGATCCTTCAGCATGGAGGCGTAGTGGGTGGAGCCGGAGTCGAACCAGCCGTCCAGGGTGTCCTCTTCCTTGGTAAACCCGTCGCTGCTTCCGCAGTGAGGGCAGGAAAAGCCTTCTGGCAAAATGGCGCCGGGCTCGGTCTCGTACCAGGCGTTGGAGCCCTTTTCGCCGAAAAGCTTGCTGACTGCGGCAATGGTGTCATCATTGCAGACAGGCTTGCCGCAGTGGGCGCAGTAGAACACGGGGATGGGGAGGCCCCACCGGCGCTGGCGGCTGATGCACCAGTCGGAGCGCTCCCGAATCATGGAAATCATCCGATCCTTGCCCCAGGCGGGGACCCAGCGCACGTCGTCGCAGGCGGCCACGGCCGCGTTCTTGAAGGCGTCCACCGAGCAGAACCACTGGGGGGTGGCCCGGAAGATGATGGGGTTTTTGCACCGCCAGCAGTGGGGGTAGGAGTGGACGATGTTCTCACTGGCGAAGAGGGCGCCGCTTTCCTTCATATCGGCCAGAATCACGGGATTGGATTCCTCGGTCTTCATGCCCGCGTATTTGCCGGCGTAGTCGGTGTGCCGGCCTCGGTCGTCCACAGGGACGACCATGTCGATGTGGTAGCGCTTGCAGGTCTCGTAGTCGTCGGCGCCGAAGCCGGGGGCGGTGTGGACGCAGCCGGTGCCGCTGTCCATGGTGACATATTCGGCGGTACACAGCATGGATTCCTTGTCCAGGAAGGGGTGCTGAGCCTTCATATACTCAAAGTCCTGGCCCTGGAATCGGTTGACGATTTCATAGTGCTCGATGCCGCCCGCGTTCATCACCTTGGCGCACAGAGCCTCGGCCAGGATATACTGCTCCCCGTTGTTGGCCTTTACCAGCACGTAGCTCTCCCGGGGATGGACCGCAATGGCCAGGTTGCCGGGCAGAGTCCAGATGGTGGTGGTCCAGATGACAAAGTAGGTCTTGGACAGGTCCCCATACTGGCTGAGCTTGCCCAGGTCATCCTTCACCCGGAACTTGACGTAAACGGTGGTGCAGGGGTCGTCCTGATACTCGATCTCAGCCTCGGCCAGGGCGGTCTCGTCCTTGGGGCACCAATACACGGGCTTCAGGCCCTTGTAGATATAGCCCTTTTTGTACATGGCACCAAAGACCTTGACCTCTTCGGCCTCAAAACCGGGATCCATGGTCTTGTAGGGATGCTCCCAGTCGCCCAGAACGCCCATGCGCTTGAAGCCGTCCATCTGCACGTCGATGTAGTGCTGGGCGAACTCGTGGCAGGCAGTGCGGAACTCAGGGACAGACATAGCCTTGCGATTAAGCTTGTTCTTTTTGATGATGGCCGACTCAATGGGCATGCCGTGGTTGTCCCAGCCGGGGATATAGGGGGTGTAGTAGCCGCGCATGGCGGCAGTCCGGGTGATAAAGTCTTTAAGGGACTTATTCAGCGCATGGCCCATGTGCAGGTTGCCGTTGCTGAAGGGAGGGCCGTCGTGGAGGGAGAACAGAGGCTTGCCCTCGTTTTTCTTCAGCATTTCATGGTACAGGTTCAGCTCGTTCCAATGCTGGAGCATCCCCGGCTCCCGGTTGGGCAGGCCGGCGCGCATGGGAAATCCGGTTTTCGGGAGATTGATGGTCTTGTTGTAGTCCATGTCTCATATTCCTCCTGAATGGTGTTATGGTTTATTCTTTGATTTGGTAGGGAAAGACGACGATGCCGCAGTCACGGCAAAGCATCGTATTGGGGTAATCGTGAAAAGGGAATGAAAACCTTCCGGTAGAGGTGTCGCCCAAGGGCCTTAGCATGACCACGTCTTTCGGTGCACGGAAAACCGGAAGGTTCTCCTGCTGCGTCCAATAGGGGTATTGATCCGCGTACATGGTGCCGGATGCCATCTCTTTTCCGCAGTTGGGGCAGTTCATAGGACGTTCTCCTTTTCAAAAAATAAAAACGCCCTTGTCTCAATTAAGAGACAAAGGCGCAAACCTCTGCGGTACCACTCTTCTTGCCGTCCAAACATGGGGCGGCCACTTAAGAAATGCCCGGTAACGGGGGCGTCCGGAAAAGCTTACGTTCCTGACGGAGTTCAGCCTTCTGCTCCGAGGTGATATTCGACCTTCTTCCCCGACCGCCTTACACCAACCGGCGGCTCTCTGCACGGGGCGCGTAAGAAGGGCTACTGGTCCTCATCCACGCATATTTACATGATTGCCCTAATATCTTATCCGCTTCTCCGGGGAATGTCAAGAAAAAAGTCGCCGCGTTCCGGGCTATTTTACCCAATCTTCAAGGAATTTTAATTCCTTTTTCCGGAAAAATGTGTTATACTCGTAGGCGCATACGCGAAAAAAGTGAAAGGCCGCCCTTCGGAGCGGATTTGAAAGGTGGTATATGCCTTGAACTGCGCATTTGACATCCTGGTGGTGGGCTCCGGCTACGCCGGAGCGGTTACCGCCCGGGTTTTGGCGGACAAGGGCAAAAAGGTGCGGATTCTGGAGCGCCGGAACCACATCGCCGGAAATGCCTATGACTGTTTGGATCAGGCCGGGGTGCTCGTCCACCAGTATGGCCCTCATATTTTTCACACCAACGACAAACGGGTCTTTGACTGGCTGTCCCGCTTTACCCAGTGGCGGGAGTATCAGCACCGGGTCATTGCGAGCATCCCCGATGAGACGGGGGGGCGGATGACCTACCCGGTCCCGTTCAATCTCACCTCGCTGAGCACGGCCTTTGGCCTCGAAAAGGGGAAGCGGCTGGAGGATAAACTCATCAAGGTTTACGGCCCGGAGAAGAAGGTCACCATTCTGGAGCTGCGGCAGAACCCCGACCCGGAAATATCCGCCCTGGCCGACTATGTGTATGAGCATGTCTTTGTCCACTATACCATGAAACAGTGGGGCCAAAAGCCCGAGGACATCGACCCGAATACCACGGCCCGAGTGCCCGTGTTCCTGTCAAGAGACGACCGGTATTTCCAGGATGCCTACCAGGGAATGCCGCTGAACGGCTACACCCCGATGTTTGAAGCGATGTTGGATCATCCCAACATTACCCTGGAACTGGGGGCGGACGCTCGGAACCGGCTGGACGTAACCGGAGAAGTGTTAACGGTGGACGGTGTTCCCTTTGCCGGCCCCGTGATCTATACCGGCCAGGCCGACGAGCTGTTCGGCTTTCGATATGGCCCTCTCCCCTACCGCACCCTGGACTTCCGGTTT
This sequence comes from Lawsonibacter sp., assembly GCA_050251755.1. Taxonomy (GTDB): domain Bacteria; phylum Bacillota; class Clostridia; order Oscillospirales; family Oscillospiraceae; genus Lawsonibacter. The sequence continues at coordinate 10,131 of JBFWME010000032.1, forward strand.
GAGACACTCCAGCGGGACGATTTTCAGGGATACGGTACGGTAAATTATACGGTGGATCAGGAGTACACCCGCATCACCGAGTTTAAGCATTTGACCGGCCAGGACATTCCCGGGGTGACCACCATTGTAAAGGAGTACTCCAAAGCCTATTCCGGAGTTTTTGGTGAGATTCCATACTACGCAGTGATTAACCCGGACAACAATGCGCTGTACGGGCAGTATAAGGCTTTGGCCGATCGCTTTGGAAACTTGCACTTGCTTGGGCGCCTGGCGGAATATAAATATTATAACATGGATGCAATCGCGGCCAGAGCGCTGGGGTTGGCGGAAACGCTGACATAACGAAATTCGAAATGGGCGATAGGAGAGAGAAACGTATGGATAAGCTGATTACCTTTGCCGTCCCCTGCTACAACTCTGCGGCCTATATGGAGCACTGTGTGGATACGCTGCTTCAGGGGGGGGACGACATTGAAATCATTTTGGTAGACGACGGCTCCACCAAAGACGACACCCCCGCCATCTGCGACCGGTATCAGGAGCAGTACCCAAACATCGTCCGGGCGATTCACCAGCCCAACGGCGGTCATGGAGAAGGGGTCAACCAGGGGATCCGCAATGCCAGAGGCTTTTATTATAAGGTAGTAGACTCGGACGACTGGGTGGATGTGCCGGCCCTCCGAAAGACGCTGGACAAGCTGCGCCAATTTGTCCGGGACGACAGGCCGGTGGATATGATGGTGTGCAACTACGTGTACGAGCACGTGGAGGACAACACCCAGCGCGTCATGAATTACCGCAATGTGTTTCCCCGAAACAAGGTGTTCGGCTGGGATCAAATCGGCCGCTTCCGCCCTTCGCAATACTTGCTGATGCACTCGGTGATTTACCGAACCCAGCTGCTGCGGGACTGCGGGCTGGAACTGCCCAAGCACACCTTTTATGTGGACAATATCTTTGTCTATCAGCCCCTGCCTTCGGTGAAGAATATTTACTATCTGGATGTAGACCTGTACCGCTATTTTATTGGCCGGGCCGACCAGTCCGTCAATGAAAAGGTCATGGTTACCCGGGTGGATCAGCAGCTGCGGGTCACCCATCAGATGATTGATTCCCACAACCTGCGTGAAGTGTCGCAGCAGCACAAGAAGCTGGGCCGGTATATGTTCAACTACCTGGCCATGATGATGGCCATCTCCTCTATTTTTTTGGTGATCGACAACAGTCCGGAGGCCTTGGGCAAAAAGACCCAGCTGTGGGAGTATTTGCGCTTGGTGGATTCCGGGATCTACCATAAAATGAAGTATCGTACGGTATCGGCCTTTGCCAACTTCCCCGGCTATCAGGGCCGGCGGCTGTCCGTGCGTCTGTACCGACTGGCGCGGAGGATTTACAAGTTTAATTGATAGAATAGACAGCCAAAAAGGACCGCTTCGGCGGTCCTTTTTGCGGAAAAACCACGTGGAACGGGAAAGAAGTGCACCAGCCAGAGCAAGGCGCGGCGTTCCAGACTTGTAAGAGAAGTTCGGCCGTACCACAAGAAGTTGTGTCCCATGGTGGCCCAAGGTGAGGAATTTCAAAAGGGATAAAAATTTTTCAAAAAAGCCCTTGACACACACGGGCGTGTTGTTGTATGATAACGGGGCGTCTCAAGGGGCGCAGTCTGCGATGATGCGGGAGATTGCTCGGAAACGAGGTAACTTCCGCGGAGTATGTCCGTAGAATCGGGCGGCTGAGAGATCCGTGCCACGGCGTATATCGTCTGGCAGGGAGAAAACCGGCCTGTCGTTGTGCCGGTTTTTTCGTGCCCGGAAGTGATACGCACGAACGCGTGTACACAGGAAGCTCTCACCGTACGGAGGCTGGACAAATTCAACTTTCGTATGTATTAAGGAGGAAAACCCAATGGCAGTTCAGAAAGAAATGATCCGCATTCGCCTGAAGGCCTATGATCACCAGCTCATCGACCAGAGCGCTGAGAAGATTGTAGAGACCGCCAAGCGTACCGGCGCCACCGTTTCCGGTCCCATTCCCCTGCCCACCAAGAAGGAAGTCGTCACCATTCTGCGCGCCGTCCATAAATATAAGGACAGCCGCGAGCAGTTTGAGCGCCGCACCCACAAGCGCCTCATCGACGTCATCAAGCCGTCCGCCAAGACGGTGGAAGCCCTGATGTCCCTGGAGCTGCCCGCCGGCGTGGAGATCGAAATTAAGCTGTAAGCAAGAAGCGCCGGAGCCGTCGTGAGCAGGCGAGGCGTGATCCCGAAGCGCCCGAGCCGTGTGAGCTTGGAGTGCTTTGACGAGTTAGTACCGCAGCCCATCGCGTTTCGAGATGGGCGGGTCAAGTTGAAAAACCAATGGGAGCCAATGCCTATGTTTTTCAACCAATAACCTTTTATAGGAGGAAATCCAAATGGAGAAAGCGATCATCGGCAAAAAGATCGGCATGACCCAGATCTTCGATGAAGCCGGCCACGTGGTGCCCGTCACCCTGATCCAGGCCGGCCCCTGCACCGTGCTGCAGAAGAAGACCGCTGAGAAGGATGGCTACAATGCCATTCAGCTGGGATTTGAAACCGTTCCCCAGCGCAAGCTGACCAAGCCTGAGATCGGCCATCAGAAGAAGGCCGGTCTGGAGGAGTTCAAAAAGGTGCTCAAGGAGTTCCCGCTGAAGGACTGCTCCAAGTACGAAGTGGGTGACGAGCTGCGCGCCGACGTCTTTGCCGCCGGCGACCTTGTAGACGTTACCGGCATCAGCAAGGGCCACGGCTTCCAGGGCGTTATTAAGCGCCACGGCGCCAGCCGCCTGAAGGAGACCCACGGTACCGGCCCTGTTCACCGCCATGCGGGTTCTATGGGCTCCGGCACCGACCCCGCCCGCATCTTTAAGGGAAAGATCGGCGCCGGCCAGATGGGCGACGAACAGGTTACCGTTCAGAATCTGGACGTGATCCAGATTGACAATGAGCTGGGCCTGATTGCGGTCCGCGGCGCGATCCCCGGCCCCAAGGGCGGTGTTGTGTTCGTGAAGGACACCGTCAAGCACGCCATCGAGAAGAAGGGCGTTGCCGGCGTCAGCGTCAACCCGCAGAAGGCCTCTGCCCGCGTCAACCCGCAGAAGGCTTCCGCCCGGAAGAAGTAAGGAAAGGAGAGATTGAGTCATGCCTAAAGCGAACGTGTTCAACATGGCCGGTCAGCAGATCGGCGAAATCGAGCTCTCCGAGGCTGTCTTCGGGATCGAGCCCAATCAGGTTGTGGTCCATGAGGTGGTCAAGAATCACCTGGCCAACTGCCGTCAGGGCACGCAGAGCGCTCTGACCCGCGCCGAAGTTTCCGGCGGCGGCAAGAAGCCCTGGCGTCAGAAGGGTACCGGCCACGCCCGTCAGGGTTCTACCCGGGCCCCCCAGTGGACCCATGGCGGTATCGTCTTTGCCCCCAAGCCCCGCGAGTACAGCTACACCCTAAACAAGAAGGTGAAGCGCCTGGCCCTGAAGTCCGCCCTGTCCGCCAAGGCCGCCGAGGGCGCCGTCGTGGTCGTGGACGAGCTGAAGCTGCCTGAGATTAAGACCCAGGCGATGAAAAACTTCCTGAATGCCGCCGGTGCTACCAAGTCTGTGGTCATCACCCCTGAGCTGGATGAGATCGTGGTCAAGTCCGCCCGGAACATTCCCGGCGTGGTTACCACCACCGCCAAGATTCTCAGCGTTTATGACATCGTCAACGCCAAGCAGCTGGTGATCGACAAGGCTGCCCTGGCGATTATCGAGGAGGTGTATGCGTAATGGCCAGCACTGCTTATGACATTATCAAGCGCCCCATCATCACCGAGCAGTCGATGGAACAGACCGAGATGAAGCGCTACACCTTCGAAGTGGCCAAGACCGCCAACAAGATCGAGATCGCGAAAGCGATCGAGGAGATCTTCGGGGTTAAGGTTGCAAAGGTGAACACCCTGAATATGCAGGGCAAAGCGAAGCGCATGGGCAACCGGCCTGCCGGTCGCCGTGCCAACTGGAAGAAGGCCATGGTCACACTGACTGCCGATTCCAAGTCCATCGAGTTCTTCGAAGGTATGGTGTAAGGAGGAATTGAGAAATGGCGATTAAGACCTATAAGCCCACAACCCCCTCCCGCCGTCACATGACTGTGTCCGCCTTCGAGGGGATCGACAAAAAGGCCAAGCCCGAGCGCAGCCTGACGGAAGTTCTGAAGAAGAACGCCGGCCGCAACAGCTATGGCCGCATCACTGTCCGCCACCAAGGCGGCGGCAACAAGCAGAAGTACCGCGTGATCGATTTTAAGCGGGACAAAGAGGGCAAATCGACTGTAGTCAATCTGCAGTACGATCCCAACCGCAGCGCCAATATTGCCCTGATCGAGTATGAGGATGGCGAGCGCCGCTACATTCTGGCCCCCAACGGCCTGAAAGCGGGACACATCATCATGACCGGGCCTGGCGCCGACATCCTGCCCGGCAACTGCCTCCCCATTGCCAATATTCCTGTGGGCGAGATGATTCACAACATCGAGCTGTACCCCGGCAAGGGAGCTCAGCTGGTTCGCGCCGCCGGCGTGGCCGCGCAGCTGATGGCCAAGGAGAATGGCATGGCACAGGTTCGTCTACCCTCCGGCGAGGTTCGCTACGTCCGCGAGAACTGCAAGGCCACCATCGGCCAGGTAGGCAACACCGACTGGGCCAACATCCAGATTGGCAAGGCCGGCCGCAAGCGCCACATGGGTTGGCGGCCCACCGTCCGCGGCTCCGTCATGAACCCCAATGACCATCCTCACGGCGGCGGCGAAGGCAAGAGCCCCGTCGGCCGTCCCGGCCCTGTCACCCCCTGGGGCAAGCCCGCCCTGGGTTACAAGACCCGCAAGACGAAGAACCGCACCAACAAGTTCATCGTCAAGCGTCGCAACGCCAAGTAAGGAGGCAGTGAAAGATGAGCAGAAGCATTAAGAAAGGCCCCTTTTGCGCCCCTGAGTTGCTGAAGCGGGTCAATGAGATGAATCAGAAAAATGAGAAGAAGGTACTGAAGACCTGGAGCCGTGCCTCCACCATCTTCCCTTCCTTCGTTGGACACACCTTTGCAGTGCATGACGGCCGTAAGCATGTGCCTGTTTATGTCACCGAGGATATGGTAGGTCACAAGCTGGGCGAGTTCGTGCCCACCCGCACCTTTAAAGGCCACGCGGGTTCCAAGACTGGCAAGTAAGGAGGAGAGAAACGATGGAAGCTGTTGCAAATTTAAAGTATCTGCGGATCTCTCCCCGTAAGGTGAAGATCGTCCTGGACCTGATCCGGGGAAAGGACGTGGCTACTGCCACCGCCATTCTGCTGCAGACCCCCAAGGCCGCTTCGGAACCGGTTCTGAAGCTGCTCAAGAGCGCTGCCGCCAATGCGGAAAATAACCATCAGATGGATCCTGAGAAGCTGTACGTGTCCGCCTGCTACGCCAACCCCGGCCCCATCATCAAGCGCATTATGCCCCGGGCCCAGGGTCGCGCGTTTCGGATCAATAAGCGCACTTCTCACGTCACCATCGCCGTGAGCGAGCGCTAAGGGAGGAGGAACAATATGGGACAGAAAGTTAATCCCCACGGCCTACGCGTGGGCGTCATCAAAGATTGGGACTCCCGTTGGTATGCCCGCGACGAAAAGGTCGGCGACCTGCTGGTGGAGGACAAGAAAATCCGCGACTACCTGAAGAAGATTCTGAACGGCGCCGGCATTCCTAAGATTGAGATCGAGCGGGACAATGCCAAGACCCGCATCTATCTGCACTGTGCCCGTCCCGGTGTGGTCATCGGAAAAGGCGGCGAGGAAATCAAGAAGATCGAGGCTCAGCTGGTCAAAATGACCGGCAAGAGCATTGACCTGAAAATCGTAGAAGTTCGGGATTCCGACACGAACGCTCAGCTGGTGGCCGAGAACATTGCTCAGCAGCTGGAGAAGCGCATCGGATTCCGCCGTGCCATGAAGAACGCCATGGGCCGTGCCATGCGTGCCGGAGCCAAGGGCATCAAGGTGTCCTGCGGTGGCCGTCTGGGAGGCGCCGAGATTGCCCGTACGGAGCATTATCATGACGGCACCATTCCCCTGCAGACGCTGCGCGCGGATATTGACTACGGCTTTGCCGAGGCTGCCACCACATACGGCCGCATCGGCGTGAAGGTGTGGGTTTATAAGGGCGAGGTTTTGACCCAGGCCCTGCGCACCACCCCCCGTACCCTGGACACCAGCAAGCCTTATCAGGATCGCCGGGACCGTCCTCGCCGGGATCGCCGGGACGGTGACCGCCGTCCGGGCGGCTTTAACCGCGATCGCCAGAGTGGTGGTTTTAACAACAACCGTGGCCCCCGTCCCGCCGGCCAGGGTAGCTTTAGCAACAACCGTGGCCC
>JBFWME010000032.1:16632-29360 GCA_050251755.1 Lawsonibacter sp.
CTTTAACGACAACCGTGGCCCCCGTCCCGCCGGTCCGGCCAACACCTCTAAGGAAGGAGGCGCTCAATAATGCTGCTTCCCAAGCGTGTTAAGTACCGCCGCGTTCACCGCGGACGGATGAAGGGCAAGGCCAGCCGTGGCAACACCGTCACGTATGGTGAGTACGGCCTTCAGGCCACCGAGCCCGCATGGATCACCAGCAACCAGATCGAGGCAGCCCGTATCGCGATGACCCGTTATACCAAGCGTGGCGGCAAGGTCTGGATCAAGATTTTCCCTGACAAGCCCGTGACCGAGAAGCCGGCCGAGACCCGCATGGGTTCCGGTAAAGGTTCTCCCGAGTACTGGGTGGCCGTGGTCAAGCCCGACCGCGTGATGTTCGAGATTGCGGGCGTTCCCGAGGAGACTGCCCGCGAGGCTCTGCGCCTGGCCAGCCACAAGCTGCCCGTCAAGTGCAAGATTGTGAAGCGTGAAGAGACCGAGAAGGGTGGTGAAGCGCAATGAAGGCCAACGAAGTCCGCAAGATGTCCGGCGCCGAGCTGGAGACAAAGCTGACGGACCTGAAAAAGGATCTGTTTAATTTGCGCCTCCAGCACGCCACCAACCAATTGGATAACCCCATTCGGATCGCTGAGGTCAAAAAGGATATCGCCCGGGTCAAAACCATCATTCGCGAGCAACAGCTCGCGGGCCGTTAAGAGGAGGATTAGACAATGGAAAACAGAACTTCTTCTCGTAAAACCAGAGTCGGCATGGTGGTTTCGGACAAGATGGATAAGACCGTTGTGGTCGCCATCGCCGACCGCGTGGCCCACCCTCTGTACAAGAAGATCGTAAAGAGAACCTATAAGCTGAAGGCTCATGACGAGCTCAACCAGTGTGGCGTGGGCGACCGCGTCAAGGTCATGGAGACCCGCCCCCTGTCCAAGGACAAGCGGTGGCGCGTGGTTGAGATTCTCGAGAAGGCGAAGTAAGGAGGTGTCGGTATGATTCAGCAGGAAAGCTATCTGAAGGTTGCCGACAACACCGGCGCCAAGGAGATTAAGACCATCCGTGTACTGGGCGGCTCCAAGCGCAAGTTCGGCAATATCGGTGATGTGGTTGTCGCTTCTGTCCGTAAGGCTCAGCCCGGCGGAACCGTAAAGAAGGGCGAGGTCGTCAAGGCCGTAATTGTTCGCACCGCTCGGGGTGTACGCCGTGCAGACGGCTCCTATGTCCGGTTTGACGACAACGCCGCCGTCCTCATTAAGGAGGACAAAAATCCCCGCGGCACCCGTATTTTTGGCCCAGTGGCCCGTGAGCTGCGCGACAAGGATTACATGAAGATCCTGTCTCTGGCTCCCGAAGTGCTGTAAGGGAGGGCAAGAAAGATGAACAAGATGAGCATTAAAAAGGACGATCTGGTTGTCGTCCTGTCCGGTAAGGACAAGGGCAAGCAGGGCAAGGTCCTGAGTGTTATGCCCAAAGAAGGAAAGGTAGTCGTGGAGAAGATCAACGTGGTCTCCCGGCATACCAAGCCCCGCAAGCAGGGCGACCAGGGCGGCATCATCAAGAAGGAAGCTCCTTTGTATGCCTGCAAGGTCCAGCGCGTCTGCCCCAAGTGTAACAAGCCCACCCGGCCGGCTCACAAGCTGCTGGCCGACGGCAAGAAGGTCCGCATCTGCAAGAAGTGCGGCGCTGAAATTTGAGAGAGGAGGAGTGAATCGAAATGGCTAACACGCCCAACCTGAAGAAAAAGTATCAGGACGAGGTCGCTCCTGCTCTTATGCAGAAGTTCGGCTACAAGTCCACGATGCAGATTCCCCGCTTGGAGAAGATTGTGGTCAACGTCGGCTGCAGCGAGGCTCGTGAAAACGCCAAAGTGCTGGACGCCGTGGTGAACGACCTGACCATTATTACCGGCCAGAAGGCGGTGATTACCAAGGCCAAGAAGTCCGTGGCTAACTTTAAGCTTCGTGAGGGCATGCCCATTGGGGCGAAGGTGACTTTGCGCGGCAATAAGATGTGGGAGTTCTTAGATCGCCTGGTTAACGTGGCTCTGCCCCGTGTCCGCGACTTCCGCGGCATCTCCGCCGACGCGTTCGATGGCCGTGGCAACTATGCCCTGGGCATCAAGGAGCAGCTGATCTTCCCCGAGATCGAGTACGACAAAATTGACAAGATCCGCGGTATGGACATTGTGATGTGCACCACTGCCCAGACCGATGAGGAAGCCCGCGAGCTGCTCAAGCAAATCGGCGCTCCCTTTGCCGGCCGTTAAGGAGGAAGAAGAATTATGGCGAAAAAATCGATGATCCTGAAGCAGCAGGCTGAGCCCAAATTCTCCAGCCGCCGCTATAACCGCTGCAAGATCTGCGGTCGTCCCCACGCCTATCTGCGCAACTACGGCATCTGCCGTATCTGCTTCCGTGAGCTGGCTTATAAGGGCCAGATCCCCGGCGTGAAGAAGGCTTCTTGGTAAATTTTGGTTCGCATTGACCGGGAGGAATTGCTGCACGCAAGATGCAGCCGGAAGTGCTCCCGGGCAGAGGAAACGGCGCGTTCCGAATAGGATCCTACCGTCCCCACGGGGACAAAGATGCGCCGCTATTTGAGTGTTTAGATGATTCCCGGGGAGGGGCTTAGAGGTCCCTTCCCGGAACAATCTTTCCACTCGACCGTGCGTGCGCGCCAGAAAAGCCTTGTACTTTAGGCAAATTTGGGGTATAATTAATCGATTGTGCCCCAAGAGGACAATCTCAATAAATTCCCAACGCTGTCGGGAGTGCATACCTGCAACCGGGAACCCCTGAATCATGGGTGCCCTTGCAGGGATTTCCCCTGTTTGACGAACAAAATCTGGAGACCGGCGCACACCTCGCGCTCCGTCCAGCCTTCGTAGGACAGGGAACCATGAATCAACTCCGTTCCATGCGGTTTTGATATATTTTAAAAAAGCGTCTGCCCCAACCAGACGCAAAGGCGGGCAACAGGTCGGAGAAGCACCTAGTCTTCGATACCTTACCGTCTGTACCGGCAAGCAAAACCGGTAATCTGAATAGGAGGTAACACTCATGCAAATCACCGATCCCATTGCGGATATGCTGACCCGCATCCGCAACGCGAACAACGCCAAGCATGACACAGTGGACGTACCTGCGTCCAACATGAAGAAGTCCATCGCTCAGATTCTGCTAGAGGAAGGCTATATCAAGAACTTCCAGCTGATCGACGACGGCACCCAGGGCGTTATCCGCGTGACTCTGAAATACAGCCACGGCAAGGAAAAGGTCATTTCCGGCCTGCGCCGCGTGTCCAAGCCCGGCCTGCGTGTATACGCCGGCGCGGACGAGTTGCCCAAGGTCCTGCGCGGACTGGGCATCGCCATCGTGTCCACATCCAAGGGCGTCATGACCGATAAGAAGGCCCGCGAGGCCCATGTCGGCGGTGAAGTTCTGGCATTTGTCTGGTAAGGAGGGGAATAGGAATGAGCAGAATTGGTAGAGCGCCTATCACCATCCCCGCCGGAGTGGAGATCAAGGTGGCGGACAACAATGTTGTCACTGTCAAGGGGCCCAAGGGTACCCTGACGCAGCAGTTTAACCCAAATATGGCCGTGGCCATTGAGGATGGCGTGCTTCACGTCACCCGGCCCAACGACGCCAAGGAGAACCGTGCGCTTCACGGCCTGACCCGCACCCTGATCCATAACATGGTGGTAGGGGTGACCGAAGGCTACGCGAAGTCGCTGGACGTCAATGGCGTGGGCTACCGTGTGGCCAAGGAAGGCAATAAGCTGGTTATGAACCTGGGCTTCTCCCATCAGGTCGTTGTGGAGGAAGTTCCCGGTATTACCATTGAGGTTCCCGGCCCCAACAAGATCGTGATCCATGGCTGCGACAAGCAGCAGGTGGGCCAGTTTGCCGCCGAAGTGAGAGAGAAACGTCCTCCCGAACCCTATAAGGGCAAGGGCATCAAGTATACCAACGAGGTCATCCGGCGCAAGGCTGGTAAGACCGGTGCGAAGAAGTAAAAAGGAGGTGTGCCACTATGATTAACAGACCTGATACCCGCGCTCTGCGGCAGAAGCGTCATAAGCGCGTGCGTGCGAAGATTTCCGGCACGCCCGAGCGTCCCCGTTTGAATGTATTCCGCAGCGGAGCCAATATTTATGCTCAGATCATCGACGATGTGAACGGCGTGACGTTGGTTTCTGCGTCTTCCCTGGAGAAGGATTTCAAGGCAGAAGGCACCAAGTCCGATGCTGCCAAGCAGGTTGGCATCCAAGTGGCTGAGCGTGCCAAGGCCAAGGGCATTGAGAATGTGGTCTTCGACCGCGGCGGCTTTGTTTATCACGGCCGTGTAAAGGCTCTGGCCGAGGGCGCCCGCGAGGGCGGCCTGCAGTTCTAAAGGGAGGAGGAAAACGATAAATGGCTAGATTTGAGAGAGAGCCCAGCGAGTTTATTGAAAAGCTGGTTTATCTGAACCGTGTATCCAAGACCGTAAAGGGCGGCCGCGTGAGCAAGTTCTCCGCCCTCATGGTGGTAGGCGACGAAAAGGGCCGCGTGGGCTTTGGCCTGGGCAAGGCCGCCGAGGTTCCCGAGGCCATCCGGAAGGGCATCGAGGATGCCAAGAAAAATCTGATTACCGTGCAGCTGTCCGGCACCACCATTCCTCATGAGGTGATTGGTGAGTTTGGCGCCGGCCGTGTGCTGATGAAGCCGGCTGCCCCCGGTACCGGCGTCATTGCCGGCGGCCCTGTCCGCGCCGTCATGGAAGCCATCGGTATCAAGGACATCCGTACCAAGTGCTTGCGCTCTAACAATCCGCAGAACGTGGTCTCCGCTGCCTTCGAGGGTCTGAAGTCCCTGCGCAGCCCCGAGGAAGTGGCCCGGATCCGCGGTAAGAGCGTGGAAGAGATCGTGGGATAAGGAGGGCTTCACAATGGCTAATTTGAACATCAAGCTGGTCAAGAGCCTGAACGGCCGGATCGCCAAGCATAAGGCGACCGCCGAGGCCCTGGGCCTCCGTAAAATTGGCGACAGCACCGTGCAGCCTGATAACGAGGCTACCCGCGGAAAGATCGCCCATATCGGGTACCTGCTTCAGGTCTCCGAGGAAAACTAAAGGGAGGCGTGAGAAATGAATCTGCATGAACTTTCCCCCGCCGCTGGGTCCACCGCTAAGGCATATCGCAAGGGCCGTGGCGCCGGCTCCGGCAACGGCAAAACCGCCGGCCGCGGTCACAAGGGTCAGTGGGCCCGTTCTGGCGGCGGCGTCCGTGTGGGCTTTGAAGGCGGCCAGATGCCGCTGGTCCGCCGGCTGCCCAAGCGCGGTTTCCATAATATTTTTGCCAAGCCCCTGGAGGCCATTAACATCTCTGCCCTGGAAAAGTTTGAGGACGGTGCTGTGGTCAACGCCCAGGTCCTCCTAGAGAAGGGAATCCTCTCCAAGTGTGAGTACGGCGTCAAGATCCTGGGCAATGGCAGCCTTACCAAGAAGCTGACCATCCAGGCTTCCGCCTTCTCCGCCTCTGCGAAAGAAAAGATCGAAGCTGCAGGCGGTAAGGCGGAGGTGGTCTGATTATGATTCAGACGATCCGTAACGCGTGGGCGGTACCTGAGCTGCGCAAGAAGATTCTGTTTACCATTTTCGCGCTGCTGATCTTCCGCTTGGGTTCTGCTATTCCGGTCCCCTATATCAACTCCTCTGCCTTGGAACTGCACCTGCAGAACCAGAGCGGCACCATTCTGGGCCTGATGAATGCCATGAGCGGCTCTGCCTTCTCCATGGCCACCATTTTTGCCCTGTCCGTCCAGCCCTATATTAACAGCTCGATTATCATTCAGCTGCTTACCGTGGCCATTCCCGCTTTGGAGCGGATGGCAAAGGACGGCGGCGAAGAGGGGCGCAAGAAGATCGCCGCCATCACCCGGTATACCACGGTGGGCATCGGTCTGCTTCAGGGCTTCGGCTACTATTCCCTCATCAAGAGCTACAATCTGATCGAGGCAGGAACCATGAATACGCTCTGGGTGGGCGTGGTTATTGTCCTGTCCTTCACTGCCGGTTCTGCATTTATGATGTGGTTGGGTGAGCAGATCACCGAGTTTGGCGTCGGCAACGGGATTTCTGTCCTTCTGTTCGCCGGCATTGTCTCCCGGTTCCCACGGATGGTCCGGGACATGGTATCCGGTGTGAGCATCTGGTCCGGAGTCCAAAATGGAACCGTTACGGTGGATTCCCTGGTGAGTGCCGGCTACAGCACCGAACAGGCCCAGGCTCAGGTCAATTTGGCCCTGGCCCCCTGGATGATCCCCGTAATTGTGATTGGTTTGCTGGCGCTGGTGGTCTTTATCGTGTTCATTGCCAACGCTGAGCGGCGCTTGCCTGTCCAGTATGCCAAGCGTGTGGTTGGCCGGAAGATGTACGGCGGTCAGTCCACGCACATCCCCATGAAGGTGAATATGTCCGGCGTTATGCCCATCATCTTTGCCCAGTCCATTGCTTCCCTGCCCGCCACGGTGGGCGCGTTTGCGGGCTGGACCACGGCGAACAGCGGGATGATGCGGCTGTTTGACACCAGCAAACCGTTCTACAGCATTCTGTATTTCTTCCTCATTATTGGGTTCAGCTACTTCTATGCTACCATGCAGTTTAATCCCATTGAGGTGTCCAACAACCTGAAGAAAAACGGCGGCTTTATTCCCGGCTTCCGACCCGGAAAGCCGACTGCCGACTTTATTTCCAAGGTTCTAAGCAAAATCACCATGTTCGGTGCATTGTACCTGTCGGTTGTGGCGATTGCGCCCATTATTACCGGTAATATCTTTGGGTACAACTCCCTGGCTATCGGTGGTACGTCCATCATCATTGTGGTGGGCGTTGCGTTGGAAACAGTCAAACAGATGGAGGCCCAGATGCTCATGCGGCACTATAAGGGTTTCCTGGAGTAAGAAGGAGCTGGAGATATGGGAATGAAGCTGATTTTGCTGGGCGCACCCGGCGCCGGCAAAGGGACGCAGGCTGAGATTCTCAGTGCCAAGCTGGGTATCCCAACCATCTCCACAGGCAATATCCTCCGTGCCGCGATCAAAAACGGCACTTCCATTGGATTGGAGGCCAAGTCCTACATGGACGCCGGCAAGCTGGTTCCCGATTCCGTGATTATTGGAATCGTGGCCCAGCGGCTGGAGCAGCCAGACTGTGCCAACGGGTTCATTCTGGACGGGGTGCCACGCACCATTGCTCAGGCCGAAGCCTTGGACGCTTCCGGCATCGTCTTTGATCATGTAATTTCCATCGAGATCTCCGACGGAGAGATCGAAGAGCGCATGAGCGGCCGCCGAGTGTGTGCTTCCTGCGGTGCGCCCTACCATGTAAAAGCACGTCCGCCCAAAACGGAGGGCGTGTGTGACACCTGCGGCGGACCGCTGGTTCAGCGGGATGACGATAAGGTAGAGACGGTACGGCGTCGCTTAGAGGTCTATCACGCGGAAACGGAACCCCTGAAGGGCTACTATGAGGGCAAGGGCATCCTGTCACCTGTAGCCAATCAGGCCACCATTGAAGGGACGACTCGGGTCATCATGGAGGCTTTGGGCGTCTGATGGGATTGGAAATGATCTCGCTGAAATCCCCTCGAGAGATCGAGGCCATGCGGCGGGCCGGACGAATTACCGCTCAGGCCCGCGCCCTGGCCGGGTCCATGGTGGCACCTGGGGTCACGACCCATGAGATCGACACGGCGGTGCGCCGCTTTATCGAGAGTCATGGGGCAAAGCCCTCCTTTTTGGGCTACGCAGGCTATCCCGCTTCGGCATGTATTTCAGTGAATGAAGAAGTGATTCATGGCATTCCAGGGCCCCGGAAGCTGAAGGAAGGCGATATTGTCAGCGTAGACGTGGGCGCCTACATTGGAGGCTTTCACGGCGACTGTGCCGGCACCTATCCTTGCGGCAAGGTGAGCGATGAGGCCATGAAATTGATCCAGGTCACCGAACGCAGCTTTTGGGAAGGCATCAAGTATGCCAAACAGGGATACCGGGTGTCAGACATCGGGCATGCAGTTCAGGAGTATGTGGAGGCCAACGGGTTTTCCGTGGTCCGGGACTTTGTAGGGCACGGTGTGGGCGCTAAGATGCATGAGCCCCCGGAGGTCCGCAACTTCGGGCCTGCGGGACACGGACCGCGGCTTCTGCCCGGTATGACCATTGCCGTAGAGCCCATGGTCAATGTCGGAGACTGGCAGGTAAAGGTGTTGTCCGATGGCTGGACCACCGTTTCCCTGGACGGCTCGCTCACCGCACACTACGAAAACAGTATCCTGATTACCGACGGTGAGCCTGAGATTCTCACCGTGACCGGAGAGTGACCCCATGGAGAACTACACCGGCTGGATTGTCCGTGCCCAAGCGGGGCGAGACAAGAACGGACTGTTTGTTGTGGTGGGCATGGCGGAACCCGATTTGCTGTTGGCCGACGGCAGGCGGCGGAAGGGCATAAAGCCTAAGCGAAAGAAGCTGGGCCATGTCTGTCCCCTGAACCAAGCCGGATTTGACCACCCAGCCATTGGGAAGCTGAAACAAGGAGAACCGGTGTCTGACCGGGAACTGAGACGGGCGCTGGCCGCCTTCAAGGAGGGAATCACGCTTGGCTAAAGACGATATGATCGAGTTGGAGGGAATCGTCACAGAATCTCTCCCCAACACCACATTTCATGTGGATATCGGAAACGGCCACATTATCTTGGCACATATTTCCGGCAAGCTGCGGATGAACTTTATCCGTATTTTGCCCGGTGACAAGGTAACAATTCAGATGTCGCCTTACGACCTCACCCGAGGTCGGATTACGTGGCGTTCGAAATAAGAACGTCGGAACCATAAACGACCGGATGTTCCCGGGGCCTTGCCTCCGGAACACCGGGGCCATTCAGGCATTCAGGAGGTTTTAACAATGAAAGTCAGACCGTCCGTGAAGCCCATGTGCGAGAAGTGCAAAGTTATTAAGCGCAAGGGCAAAGTCATGGTAATTTGCGAAAACCCAAAGCATAAGCAGAGACAAGGTTAATTGGAGGTGCTGTAATAAATGGCTCGTATTGCCGGTATTGACCTGCCGAGAGAAAAGAGAATTGAGATCGGCCTCACTTATATCTACGGCATTGGGCGCACCAGCGCCAACAAAATCCTGGCCAAGGCTGGGATTAACCCTGACACCCGCGTAAAGGACTTGACCGAAGAGGACGAGGCCAAGCTGCGCGAGGTCATTAGCCGTGAACACATTGTGGAAGGCGATTTGCGCCGTAATGTGGCCATGGACATCAAGCGGCTGACCGAGATCGGCTGCTACCGCGGCATCCGTCACCGTAGGGGCCTGCCTGTCCGCGGCCAGCGCAGCAAGACGAATGCTCGTACCCGCAAGGGTCCCAAGCGTACCGTCGCCAACAAGAAGAAGTAAGGAGGGATGAGCAATGGCTACTGCTACTAAGGGCAAGAAAGTGGTGCGTAAGCGCCGCGAACGTAAAATCGTTGAGAAGGGCCAGGTGCATATCCGCTCTTCCTTCAATAACACCATGGTTACCGTTACCGATGCGCAGGGCAACGCTCTGTCCTGGGCCTCCTCCGGCGGCTTGGGGTTCCGTGGTTCCCGCAAATCGACCCCCTTCGCCGCTCAGACTGCTGCCGAGACCGCTGCCAAGGCTGCGATGGAGTATGGCCTGAAGACTGTAGAGGTCTTTGTAAAGGGCCCTGGCGCCGGCCGTGAGGCCGCCATCCGGGCGCTGCAGGCTGTGGGTCTGGAGGTTACGATGATTAAGGACGTGACCCCTGTTCCCCACAATGGCTGCCGTCCCCCGAAGCGCCGCCGCGTCTGATCAGAGAAGGAGGTTTTTGACACATGGCTAGAAATATGCAGCCCATCGCCAAGCGGTGCAAGGCACTGAACCTGTCCCCCGCCGCCATGGGCTATGCCAAAAAAGATACCAACCGCAACCCCAAGGGCCAGATGCGCAAGAAGCAGTCTGAATACGCGATGCAGCTGACCGAGAAGCAGAAGGTCAAGTTTGTATACGGCATTATGGAGAAGCAGTTCCATATGTATTATGAGAAGGCTTCCCGCATGCAGGGCAAGACCGGTGAGAACCTGCTGACCCTCATCGAGCGCCGCCTGGACAACGTGGTATACCGTTTGGGCTTTGCCAAGACCCGCCGCGAAGCTCGTCAGTTGACCACCCATGGTCATTTCACCGTCAACGGGCAGCGGGTGGACATCCCCTCTTACCTGTTGAAAACCGGCGACGTGATTGAAGTGCGGGAGAAGAGCCGTTCCTCCGTCAAGTTTAAGGGCTTGCTGGGAGAGGACGCGCCTATGGTTGTTCTGCCCAAGTGGCTGACCCGTAACAAAAATACCCTCCAAGGGACCGTCGTTGCGATGCCCACGCGGGATGACATCGACTTCCCCGTGGAAGAGCACCTCATCGTCGAGCTGTATTCTAAGTAATATTCAGTTGCCAAGCCTCTCTGCTTTGGTTGGGGAGGCTTGGCAGAGTAGACTTAGACAACCCTCAGATATTGGTGAGCTGAATGAGGCAGCGAGAGAGCGCTGCCGAGAAAAGGAGGGTATCCTAGCATATGGTAGAAATCGAACGGCCCCGCATCGAATGTGTGGAAAATCCCGGAGATGCGTTCTACGGAAAATACGTTGTAGAACCCCTGGAGCGAGGCTATGGCACTACGTTGGGCAACTCCCTGCGCCGGATCTTGTTGTCCTCTCTGCCTGGTACCGCGGTGACCTCCATCAAGATCGCCGGTGTCCAGCATGAGTTTACCACGATCCCGGGCGTGAAGGAGGACGTGACAGAGATCGTCCTGAACGTAAAGGGCATTGTTGCCAAACTATATTGCGAGGGCGTCAAGACCGTCCACATTGAGGCGTCCGGAGAGTGCAAAGTTACAGCCGGCGACATCAAAGCGGACGCTGACGTGGAGATTCTAAATCCGGATCTTCACATCGCCACCTTGGGGCCCGACGCCACACTGTCTATGGAGCTGACCCTGTCTCATGGCCGGGGATATGTTCCTGCTGAGAAAAACAAGTTGACCCAGTCCATCATTGGGGTCATTCCCGTGGACTCCATTTACACCCCTGTCCGTAAAGTCAACTACACCGTGGAGAACACCCGTGTGGGCGACGCGACCGACTACGACAAACTGACCCTGGAAGTATGGACCAATGGAACCATTGACGCCCGGGATGCCGTCTCTTTGGGCGCCCGCATCCTGTGCGACCACTTTACCCTGTTCACCGACCTGTCCGAAACCATGGGCAACAAGTCCACGGTGGTGGAGAAGGCGGAGACCCAGCGGGACAAGGTGATGGAGATGACCATTGACGACATGGACCTGTCTGTTCGTTCTTACAACTGTCTGAAGCGGGCCAACATCAATACGGTGGAGGACCTGATTTCCAAGACCGAGGAAGAAATGATGAAGGTCCGGAACTTGGGCCGCAAGTCACTGGAAGAGGTCATCAATAAGCTGGCGATGATGGGATTGTCCCTGGCCAGCGACGAAAACAATTAAGCCGCGCGTCGTCGCAGCAGCAGAGACCGCTTGGTCTGGAACTTGCCGAGACCGGAAGTTCTGATCGTGCTTTGTTGCCGCGCTGCTCCAAAGCGGACCCCGCTATGTCGGGTATTGCGGTTGATGCAGCAGACGGCAGCTTTGAAAACGCCGGTTTCCGGTGTTTGGGGATAAGAGCAGAAAGTATGTAACGTTCCGGTTCCTCTACGGCCGCGCATTGGCCGTCCCGCTCGGGTATTCCCGGCCCACAGGGCCAAACGAACGAATTTCAATGGGATCTCGCCACGCGAGATCAAAGGAGTGCGTATTATGTCTCTGAAAAACCGCAAGCTGGGCCGTACCAGCGATCAGCGCAAGGCTATGCTCCGCGCAATGGTTACCTACCTGCTGGAGAATGGCCAGATCAAGACCACCATCACCCGCGCCAAGGAAGTTGCTCCCGTGGCTGAGAAGATGATTACCCTGGCGAAGGAGAACAGCCTGCCCTCTTACCGTCAGGCGCTGGGCTTCATTACCAAGGAGGATGTGACCAACAAGCTCTTTAAGGAAATTGGTCCTAAGTATGCCGACCGCAACGGCGGCTACACCCGCATCGTCCGCATTGGCCCCCGCCGGGGTGACGCTGCTGAGATGGCAGTGATCCAGCTGGTGTAATTTGACAGTAAAAAGCCTGTTGACATTGGCTGATCAGAGATAAAGATGGTCCGAGAGAATTCGGCCATTCTGCAAGCTGTCAGAGAGTAAAAAATGACCGAGAGCATCGTAAGGTGCTCTCGGTTTTTTTACCGCACGCGGAATAAACCGTGAATTCCCAGGTTGGCATTGGAGAAAGAACATGGTACAATCATTCCATGCAAAGCTGTCCTGTGAGACGGGAGAAAACAAAAAAATTGAGCCAAAGGTGCTCTAAACCCACCACAAAAGATGAAAAAGCTCCCATCCCGGCAAAATCAGTTGCCCGGCCCAAATAGAAAGGAACCTGACCATGAAGATTATTGATGCCCATCTGCACCTGTTTCCATCCGATCCCAGAACCGACGCTATGGCGGAAAAAGTGGGCCACAAAAACTCAATCGGTCACCTGCGTCAGGCTTATGGGGAGTTGGATATGGTTCACGGGGTCGTCATGGGCAACCGCAGCCTGGAACTCAGCTACCACAGCTATCC
>JBFWME010000033.1:0-23035 GCA_050251755.1 Lawsonibacter sp.
AAATTTCGCGTGCCGAGGTTGCAGTCATGGTTGAAAGGTTGTTACAAAAATCAAATTTAATATAAAAATGGGTAAGGCACGCGATTTCAATCGTGACTGAATCAAAACAGACTTTATTCGTTTACAAATAAAAACAAGGAGTATCGCGATTAAAACGATACTCCTTGTTTTTGCCTGCACGCGGTCGGAAATACAATTTTCGATTATGTATTGTCCTGTGCTATCAAATGGCCAGAAAGTCCATACCATGGTGGATTCTAAGAAAATAGATACATACTTGCTGCCACGTAAAAATCAAACAGACAACATGGATACTTTTTCTTTTAGGGGTTAATGGGGTGTGTCCAAGGTGTGGAAACCGCTTCTTGGTACGAAGGAATCTCGCAGCCATTGCAAACCGCACGGGGTAATTCCGCTGCGTGGTTCACATTCCAGCCCGAAAACGGGTGGTTTTAAGGAAAAGAAAAGGGCCTGCTTTGCTGGCCATGCGCCCCGGACATTGATATACTCCCTTTAAAGTAGACAGATAAAAGCAGGATTTCTCTCTCCACCTTATGCTTCAAGTATGATATCACATCAGAGAACCGGTATCAACGGGTATGCATTTGGGGTGGCGGATGCATTCCTTTCAGACAAAATAACACTTTTGTGAGATATCTACTTGTTTAAGCAGTACAGTTCCTGATTTTAAAGCAGCCTGTTTGATATGCTTGGTGCAGAAGCAGCGATATAGCCAGCGGAAAGGGGACTTTGCAGGTCTCAGTCCCCTATATTCATTTCGCCTCAAACGACCAGGCGGCTGTGCCTCCGCACGCAGGCATCAAGAAAGACATCGTATCCGACCCTTCAATTTTATCCAGGCTTTCGATCGGAATACTGCTGAAATCGGTCGGACCATTGCGGGTGGTATAGCTAACTACCAGGAGAAACACGGTTCCATATGTGTCGTCAATGTACTCCCATTCTTCCACATATTCCCAAATAATCGCCGGAGATGGTTCCTTCTCAATTTTGAAGGCGTATTCTTCACTGAACGGTTTGCTTTGTTTGTCGTTCAGCCGGAAAACCATGTCTCCTAGCGCGAACGACTTCTGCCCGATCTCCGCGGTTCCGCTCATGGTATAGCTCGTCTCATCTTCCCCATCCTCGAGCTTCTCCAGTTTGGCGTCTTTGATTTCAATTGTAAAAGGAATGTTGTTGAGTGTCCAGTTGATACTGATACTGCCGGTATAATCGCTGGCTTTATTGTAAAACCCCTTGTTTCCCTTCGATTTTCCTTTATCGACGGTCCAATCCTCTGGTTTCAGCACAGTTTCATAGATTTTGGCTCGCCCTTCAAGCTCCTTTAAGGTTGAAACCGTATATGTGCCGTCAACATAACGCATGGAATATGTTTCGAATCCCGCTTCCTCCAGCTTATTCTTGATCTCATTTCCGTCTTCATAAGTGCATTTGAAATTCAGCTCCTTGTCACCGGCAATCGGGTTTTCCGGGTCCTCGTACGGATCAGGAATCACTGCTCCATCGGGAGAATGAACACCGTCATCCGATCGGAGCATTTGAAAATATGCCGGCATATCAGTTTCAACGATGTGAAAATTAACTGTTATGGTAAAATCATTTGCCGCATTGGATGAAACCTTTACGGAAACTGGCGTCCCCTCTGCGTCCTTGATCACTTCGACCCAGTATTTTGAATGATCCCGTTTATTGGTACCATAAGCCGATGTTTGATCCTTCGTAAAATATACTCTGGCCAATTCGACTCCAACACTTTCCTCTCCTATGGCCACCTCGTTTATGTAAAACGGCCCTTTCACACCTAATTCATTCAAAGAGTCCGGTGGATTCTGAAAGTTTGAATAAGTGGTCCAATATGCATCGGATGAAGCTGATTTTCCGTTCTTTTCACATCCGCTTATCAGGCATGAAAGTATGCCAATCAGAGCAAGGATGATTAATCCTTTTTTCACTTCTCTGTCCTCCTTAAATCTAGGTTGTGACTAAAGTATTTTAATTATCCGGCTTCCACGTAATACGGAGCATTGTTTCCAACGCTCCCAAATAAGTAATCGTCGGATTAATGCGTCGGGCTTCCTATTTTATTGTCTCGTATGTTCTCACCGACATCAGGATATCCGCCTCTTTGGTTGCCATGCTCACAGAATCCCTCGCTGGTCATCGACCTAGTCAGAGCGGCAGCCGTTGCGGTCAACCAATTTACAAGTTTATTATTTCAACAACTCATTCATTCTGTCTATTCATTAGTTTACACTAAATACAAAAAACAGCGGTTCATTAGAACTAATGATATAGCGTTCTAATGACACGCTGTTTTTTATGATAATCTTTTATACGTAGTTTTGCATATATTCAACACTGATATGGTGATAGATAACATAAACACCGCGCGACTGCTTTATTATATGCTGCTGTGAAAATGCACAAATTTCAATCAAGAGATTCTGGGGATTTGTCCCTTTTGTTTTTTCAATATATTTGCTACTATATAACAAGATGTAATTCGAATACCAAAAATTTATAAAAATCAATTATAAAGCGGGGGACTAGTTATGGGAGTAATCGCGTATCCGGGCTATGAGTACCATTTAAACTTATACCAGATCATAAGCCATGGAACTGAGGAAGAGCGAGTTGCAGCCACTGCGGAACAGCGCAGGTATATTAGCGAGTATACGAAACCGGATGACCTTGAAATGCGGGACATTACAATTCCAGGCGGCGACGGGCAGTCCATGACGTTGCGCATCTATAAGCCAGGAGGGGTACCGCAAAAGGCTCCCATGGTAATGGAGATTCACGGTGGCGGTTTTGTAGGCGGAAGCCTGGACATTGACAATTACCGCTGTATCGCGCTGGCCGCCGGAACGCCTGCTATCGTGATCGGCGTGGATTACCGGCTGTCCGTCCAGGGCGGAACCCATTTTCCCCAGCCGCTGATGGATTGCTATGCGGCGCTGGAGTGGATTCGGGCCCATGCGGAGGAACTGGGCGGGGATCCCGACCGGATTGCGCTGCACGGCACCAGTGCGGGTGGCTGTTTGTGTGCGGCTCTGGCGCTGTATGCCAGGGACCACAATGGCCCCAAGTTGTCTTTGGTGACATTAAATTGCCCTGTGCTGGGTCTGAAAAATACAGTTTCCAAGCAGCAATTCCCTCAGTTTGCCTTGAGCCAGGGACCGAAGTTCTATTCTGCCGAGGCGACGTATCTGGGGGGATATGACGGAAATCAGCCTTCCTATTATGCCTTCCCCGCATATTGTCAGGACTTGGAGGGCCTGCCGCCCCACTATATTATCGTTGGAGAGTATGATCCGCTGAGGGATGACGGACTGGAATATGCCATGCGGCTGCTCCATTCGGGCATTCCCTGCGAATTACAGGTGGCGCCCCGCGTGGGTCACGGTTTCTGCGTAGTCGATCATCCGCTGACCCGTTGGATTCACAGGGGAATCTGTGCCTCATTGCGTCGTGAATTTGGTATGGAGGTTAGGGAGTTTTAACGGATTTTGCAGCTACTTTCCGGCTGAGAGGAGCATGTTTTTATGTACGACCGAGAGTATAAGTATGTTGCCGCCATTGCCAGAATGGGAACGCTGTCCGGCGCCGCTGCGGAGTTGGGTGTTTCCCAGCCAGCGCTGTCTCGATTTCTGAAAAATGAGGAGATCGCACTGGGGACGGCTCTGTTTCAGCGAATATATAATCGGATGGAGCTTACCTATGCCGGAGAGTGCTATATGGAGAGCGCAGAGCAGATTCTGGCGATTCAGGCCAGAATGCAGGCGACCATCCATGACATTGCGCAGATGGATCGGGGGCGACTGCGGGTTGGAATTCCAGGGATTCGCCGTCCGTTTACCATCTTTTCCGTCATTCCGCAATTTAAAGAGAAGTATCCGTCGATCGATCTGACACTGAATGAGTGCTCCAGCAACACGCTGGAGGCGATGCTGGAAAGTTTGGAGCTGGATTGCATCGCGGTAAATGTTGTCCGGAAAAAGGACATCTTCGAATATGTACCGATTGCCAAGGAACATTATGTTCTGGCGGTCCATGCGGACAGCCCTTTGTATCGAATGGCGCAGAAGCGTACGGGGTATCCCTACCCGGTGATTCGTCCGGAGCAGTTGGAGAACACCGCTCTAATTCTTTTGGGAAAAGAGCATCGGATCCGGCAGTTTGCCGACACGGTCCTGAATGGGAGAAAGATTGTCTATACCGTTTCCATGCACTCACGCACGCTTGATGGTGCTTTGGAGGCGGTGGCCAACGGGCTGGGTGCCACATTTACGCCAGAAACCCTGCTGCCTTATATTCGGGGGTTCCGGGCGCTGCGATATCTTTCCCTGGATGTTCCCGGCACCGAATACGAGTTCAGCCTGCTTTACCGCAAAGGTGCCTACCTTCCACCCAGCACGAAGGACTTTATGCAAATGTTTCAGGAGGCGTTTCGGAGACAGAAAGCAGTGGATTTTTATGCGTGACTTTCGGTCGGAACCGCGCTGCGACGACCGACTGGACACCGGCGACATCCCCCGTAAAAGGATCGGACTGCCCTATTCTGCGCCGGACGGAACGACGCGCTCTTTTGATCTGTATTACCCGCCCGAAGGGGACGGGCCGTTTCCGGTAATTGTAAGCGTGGCGGGCGGCGGTTGGTATTGCGGCGTTCCAAGCTCGGTCCATCTGGGCGCTACGATTCACTCTGCCGTGTCCGGGGGGTATGCCGTGGCCAGTATGGCCTGCACCAGCAGCCGGGACCGAAAATTTCCATATCAGGTTCTGGAGATTTGGGGCCTGATCCGTCATTTGCGCTGCTGTGCTGCGCAGTGGGACCTGGATCCTGCGTGGACGGCCCTCTGGGCCTCGTCCTCGGGGGGACATTTGTCCCTGATGGCCGCGCTGGCCATCGGGCATCCGGGATTTGAGGTGCCCGGAGAGAAAGCGGCGAATACACCGCCCGCGGACGTACAGGCGGTTGTGGCGATTTACCCTGCCTGCCGCCTGGGCTGTACGGAAGAAGTGTTTCATGCCATCGGGCTGGAGTCAAGATTTGTACGTTCCGGACCGCTGTGCATGGATTCGATTTTGTTGGGCGTTCCGGTGGAGGATCATCCAGAGCTGTGCCACTGGGCGTCTCCCGGAGGGCATCTCACGCCGGACGCGCCACCGCTGCTGTTGCTTCACGGGATGGCAGACACGGTGGTTCCCTATTCGGACAGCCTGAACTTTGTGCGAACTTATCGTAAGGCGGTTGGGCCGGAACGGGTTCTAGCGCGGTTTATGCCGGGAGCGGGACATGGTGACCCGCGATTTAAAACGCCGGAGACCTGCGTAGAGATTTTGAATTTTCTGAACCGGGTACGTCTGGGAGAACCGCCTTGCCGGCCCCGCTTTCAGAAAGACTTTTTCTGTACGGGCAACACGGTTTTTTAAAGGAAGAGGTTTCGGTGCGTGTATAGAGATATGTAAAAAGAGGTGGATGCAGGTTTGAAACAGACATTTGCAGTAGGGAAACGGTTTAAGGCACTGGTGGCGCTGGCTATGATACTCAACATCTCCGTTGTATGCGTATTTTACCTGATTTATCGGGAGCTGCTGGAGCCTATGTACCCACAGTTCGTGGAGGTTCCGCTGTTGGTGATTTTTGTAGGGATCACAGCTTTGGTCATCAAGGCCACACTTTATGTGTCAGACTGGTATGCCGGAACCGTTTGCTACCGTGTCGGGGAGCGGGAACTAATCGTGGGAAGTGGCCGGACAGAACGCCGGTATCCATGGGAGCAGTTCTCTTCCGTTCAGATGGACTCCACTTGGGCATATGGGCTGGGCACGCTTGTGCCGATTTCTTTCCGTGTGGGAGAGAAGACCTTGAAGCTGAATCAGTGTGTGGGCGATCTCTACCAGCTGACAGCCGAGATTATAAAGCACATAGAGCCCTATGTTTCGGTGGATCCGGAGCTGAAAACACAAATAGAAGCGCTGAAAGGAACGTTTTGACCATGGGGAAATACGGAACGAATAGTATGCTCGCTGCGGAGTTGATCATGGAGCTTTCTGTAGAGATTGCCGATCCCTACATTGTCGGGCAGACCCGTGGGGAGTATGCAAAAGTAATTCCCATTACGGGCGGAACTTTTTGTGGACAGAACCTGAACGGAACCGTTTTGCCTGGCGGTGCGGACTGGAATACCGTGAGCGGAAAGGGAGCCGAGGACCTGACCGGGATCCGGCATGTATTTGCCAAGTATGTTATCCGAACTGATATGGGTGTGTGCATTGCAGTGGAAAACGAAGGTTGGAAAAGCATGTCTTCAGACAATGTCACTGCCATTGCCACGGTGCCGAAATTCCAGACTGCCGCGCCGGAATACGATTGGCTCAATTGGGGCGTATATGTGGGATCCCTGACGCCTCGGCCCGATAACAGCGGGGTGACGCTCCGCTTTTACCGCCTGAACTAGGGGGGCGGGACTGCGGCCATCTGTGGTTTTACCGGCGGCTGTGTATCCATGCGGCGCAGGGACGATCCCTGTGTAGAATTGTGGAGATTGTGTACATCAGCGTGAAGAAATATTGTAATGATACGAAGCAGCCCGCCAGGTCTATGCTCTGGTGGGCTATTCTGCGGTGAGCGCCGTGTACGCGGATGAAGAAGCGAGGGAGAAAAACGGCGGTTCAGGGTGTTGGTCCCAGACAGCAAGAAGTACATGAATATGCAGCGTGTGGAGGCGGGTTCTGAAGATGCTTCCATTATCGGCTGATTTCATGCTCTTGGAGCCTGCGAACCTTTTTGCACATGATGCTTGACACGACTGGGCAGGGAGCAGAGAGAAAGGGAGATGTTTTGTGAAAGATCGAAAGGGAAGCTTTCGAAGAATGATCCGTCGTAATTCAGTGTTTTCCAGAATTTTTTACGGGCTGCTGCTGCTTTCGTTTCTGGTACTGGCGATTTTCTATTTCGCGATTAACGTCCTCAATACCCGCTATCACAGGGAACAGATCGTTAGCACCAGTTTAAATCTGCTTTCCCAGGCGGCATCTGCGCTGGATTTGACGTTTGATGCCATGGCACAGAGCATGGGACAGATCCTGTGGAACCGTGATTTTGTGGACTATATGGTCAACCCAAAGGCGGCGGATCAATCCCTATACTACCGAATTTCGCTTCAACTTCACAACAGCGTAAAGA
This sequence comes from Lawsonibacter sp., assembly GCA_050251755.1. Lineage (GTDB taxonomy): Bacteria > Bacillota > Clostridia > Oscillospirales > Oscillospiraceae > Lawsonibacter. Next base: position 7,214 of record JBFWME010000033.1, read on the forward strand.
AAAATTCGCTGGTTAACAAGGCAGTTTTTTTCTCTACGATGTCCGATACGATTTTTCAGAACGCGTCAGGGATGGGCGCTCGGGACACTTTTTCCGATCAGACGATGCTGGAGGCTTACAGCCAGGCGGAGTTTGGGGAAACTGACGGCTCCAGCACCAGGACTGCCCTCGTCTTTTATAAGGAGCGGTTGTTTTTGGTGCAGGAGATGAATATTGCCTCTCCCATCGGGACGTTGATCTATGAACTAAATCTGCAGGCGCTGCAAGAGCAGTTCCTTCAGATGGAAGATGAGAAGCACGATATTCTTGTTTTTGACGCGGAAGGAGGCCCAATCTTCGGTCAGGCAAAGACTGCTCCGGACTGGTCCCGTCAGGACGCCTTTCTTACCTATAATAACGCCTTTGAACAGGCTGCGGGTCAGTCATCCGGATATTACCGGTATACAGATCAATCCTATGGCTGGAATTTTTTGCTCCCCATTGATCATGAGAGCGTGATGATTTCCGTGGGCCAGGTGCTGACGATCTACGTTCCGGGATTTCTGCTGATTCTGCTATGCAGCCTGCTGTTCGCATGGTACATCAGCCGCACGGTCTACCGCCCCATTGATACGTTGATGCAGATGGTGACCAAGTCTGGTAGTGAAAAGACACAGAAACTGAACGAAATGGATTTTTTGGAGTCCGCTTTTTCCACTGCCATGCAAAGCCGAGCTCAGCTGGAGGGGGTGGTCGATTCGATTGCGCCTGAAATCATCGAATCTCTGTTGAAAAATCTCTTGGTTGGGAAAAGCTTGCCGGAGGAACGAATCCGAGAGATCTTGTCCGGCGTGGGCGATCCGTTTAACCTGCATGGGCAGTTTTTTGTGATTGCCTGTGTTATGGATCCGCCTGAACGGCGAGAAATCAATGATGTGGAGATAAACCTTCATTTGCTGGCCATCCGCAATCTGATTAGCAATCTGTCCAGCCAGTTGTACCGGGTCTATAATATCCGGACCGAAAAGTTGACGGTCGCATTGGTGTTCTGTTTCTCACAAGAACAGCAGATGGGCACGCTGACGCAGGAATACCGCAGGATCAAACGGTTACTCCAGAGCAACTCCGAACTCTTGCCGTTTCAGCTGCGGTGTGAGCGGGGCAATATCTATGAAAATCTTTTGGACATTCGTTATTCCTATCGGGAGGCGGTGGAAAAAGTACACTATATGCAGTATATGCAGTCAGAGGACTCAGAGCAGGAGCCGCCTGTCCAGATTGATATGAACCAGAAATATTTCCAGCAGCAGGCCAATCAGATTGTCAGTTTAACGGTGGAAAATCGCTGGGTTCAGGCGCAGGCTTCCCTGATGCGGGTACTTGATGAGATTGGGGCCCAGACCTCGGATTTGGAGACCTACAAAGCACTGGTTCGGATGCTGATGGACGAGACATTGGAGCGGGTCATCGTATATCCGCTGACAAAGGAGGATCAGGATGCACTCAACCACTGCCGCATGCGCCTGGAAAATGCAGGAATGGACAAAGAACAGGATGTTGTCAAAGCCGTTCAGGACGACTATCAGATGATTTTTCATATGATCGGCGCCTATAGCAAGAAGAACCGGTATAGATATGTCGAGACGGCCAAGGAGTATATTGCGGACAACTATATGGACAGCAATTTATCACTGAACCGCGTCAGCGATCATGTGGGGATCAGCGCGTCCTATCTAAGCGAACTGTTCAATGAGATTATCCATGAAAAATTCTCTTCTTATCTGGCGGCATTTCGGGTGGAAAAGGCGCGGCAGCTGCTCCGGGCCACAAACCTAACCATCAAGGAAATCGGATTTCGGTGTGGGTTTAATTCCGTGCAGAATTTTATTCGGGTATTCAAGAAATATATAGAGCGTACCCCCGGCCAGTATCGAGAGGAAGTTCCGGGGATGGAAGTTAACAATTCACAGGAAGAGTAACATTTCCCCGCAAAAATCTGGAAATCCTCAACTACTCGCACAAAAGTGCGTTGCGATGCCGTTCATTTTTTGTTAATCTTTACCCAGATCGATCGCAGGCCGGAGCCGCTGTGGTTGGGTTGAAGGGAGGATTTGCAAAAAGTGAAAAAGAAATTTTGGGCTTGGCTGGACAACGATTTGGAGGAAAGCATTCTGATGGTCCTACTGGTTGCCATCTCGGTTGTAATGATGGCCCAGGTGGTCATGAGGTACTGCTTCCACCAGTCAATGTCATGGCCGGAGGAGTTTTGCCGGTTCTGCTTTGTGTATTCGGGTTTCATCTCCATCGGTTACTGCGTCCGGAGGGGGAAGATGCTGAAAGTGGATATTCTGGTGGGCTTCTTCCCCATGAAGATGCAGAAGATTGTGGATATTTTGGGACAGCTGGTGACGCTGATCTTCTTTGCATACATGACGTACTACGCATTCCTGTCGACAAAAGCCTCAATGGCAGGCGGCATGAAGAGCCCTGCGCTGGAGCTGCCTCTGTGGATCCTGTATGCGTCGGTCTTTCTGGGTTCAAGCCTGGGGGTCATCCGTCAGATTGAAGAACTGATCCGGTTATTTTTCGGTCGGAAGGCTGCGAAGGAAACGGAGGGAACGAAATGTTAGGACTGGTATTCGGCGTATTTTTGATTGCAATGCTGCTGGCGCTGCCCATGGCGGTCGGCATAGGGATTGCAACTCTCGTTCCCCATTTGCTCAACAGCAGTTTTCCCGGCACAGTGAACTATATCATCCAGGGCATGGTTGGTGGACTGAATACGACTCCAATCTTGGCCATCCCGCTGTTCATGCTTTCTGGAGCGCTGATGACCCGCGGTGGGATTTCCAAGAAACTGTTTGATATCTTTTCCATATTCGCCGGGACGAGAACGGCAGGTATCCCGTGTGCCGTAGTGGTTACGTGCCTGTTCTATGGGGCCATTTCTGGGTCCGGCCCAGCCACCGCCGCCGCCGTAGGGGCCATGTGCATCCCAATCCTGGTGGAGTTGGGGTATGACAAGGTGTTCGCTGCCGCCATTGTGGCAACCGCCGGCGGCCTGGGGGTTGTCATCCCGCCCAGTATTCCGTTTATCATGTACGGCTTGTTTACAAATACTTCGGTTGGCGATATGTTTACCGCAGGTATTTTACCCGGCTGCCTGATCGCCCTGACCATTATGGCGTACTGTTGGTACTACTGCAAGCACCACGGGGAGGACAAAGCCAAGATTGCCGAAAAATATAATGCGCTCAAGCAGCGTGGTTTCGTTCATGTGTTTTTGGATGGTTTCTGGGCTCTGCTGACCCCGGTGATCATCCTGGGCGGTATTTACGGCGGTTTTGTCACACCCACGGAGGCGGCCTGCGTCTCGGTATTCTATGCGCTGATCGTGTGCCTTTTCCTGTACAAAACCATCCGGCTCCGAGACATTCCCCAGATGCTCAAGGATGCAATTACCTCGTATGCGCCCATCTGTATGCTGATTGGTATGGCCACCGGGTTTAGCCGCATTCTGGTTTTGCTGCGGGCCTCCGATGCTCTTCAGCAATTGATCACAACGTTCATTCACAGCAGCCTCAGCCTGTTCCTGGTCATCAATGTGTTGCTACTGATTTTGGGTATGTTCATGGATGTGGGCGCCGCCGTGGTCATTATTGCTCCGATCCTGCTGCCTGTGGCCCAAAGCTTTGGGATCAGCCCCGTTCATTTAGGTGTTGTAATGGTTACAAACCTGGCCATCGGTTTTGTTACACCTCCGTTCGGTATGAACCTGTTTGTGGCGGCTCCTCTGGTCAATGTACCAGTGGCATCCTTAGGAAAACGGGCGCTGCCCTTTATTCTCTGCTTCATTTTAGCCCTGGGCCTGATCACCTTTATCCCACAGATCAGTCTTGCGCTACTGTGACAGCAGATATCTTAATTTTAATGTAGGAGGAAATGAATATGAAAAAGTTTGCAGCACTGATTCTTTGCCTGTCAATGGTGTTCTCTCTGGCCGCTTGCGGCGGAAGCAGCACGACCTCAGCCGGTTCCAGCTCTGCGGCGAAATCTTCGGACGACAGATCTTCGGCCGCCGGGTCAGATTCTTCCACTTCCACAACCACCGAGCTGGTGGATGACACTACGGGCCTGAAAATCGCCTGCGATCCGATTCAATTGTCCATGGGCTGCTCCGGTACGGTGGAAGGAACCGTTATGGGTGACGGCATTGACAAATATGTTGCCGAGCTTAAGGAATGGACGGACGGAAACTTTGTCATTAACTTCTATCCTTCTGGCCAGTTGGGCGGCGATACTGAGTTGATCCAGGGAGCGCAGATGGGCAGCGTGGATATCTTCAACGGCGCTCCCACGTCCCAGGTGGGTTTGATTCCTGAACTGGCTGCTTTGGATATTGCCGGTCTTTATGACAATGTGGATCAGTGCAACGAGGTGCTCTCCGGAGGATTCCTGAACCAGATCGAACCGTATTATAACAATGCCGGACTCCATCTACTAACGGCTTATGCCACTGACTTCCGGATTACTTCCTCCAATGATCCCATCAACAGTTTGGCCGATTTGCAGGGCTTGAATCTCCGCGTGCAGGAAAACAAGTATCACATCGCGTTCTGGAAAGCGCTGGGTGCGAACCCCACTCCGCTGGCTTTCGGCGAATTGTACATTGCCCTGCAGCAGGGCATGATGGATGCACAGGAAAATCCCTGGGCCTCTTATGTGGGCGCCAAGCTGTGCGAGGTCCAGAGTTACATGACCAAAACCAATCACATCCCGTTTATCAGCACCTATGTGATGAATGAAACCAAGTATGAAAGCCTGAGCGACGCGCAACAGCATGCGCTCAACCAGTTTATTTATTCCGTGCAGAAATATATTGTTGAGGGTACCGCCGCCGATGACGAACGGCTGCAGAAGCTGTGCGAGGATGAGTACGGCCTGGTGGTCAGTGACGTGCCGGCAGATATCAAGGCCAAGTATCCGGAAGCAACCCAGACTGTCATTGATTTGATGAAGGAAGATATCGATCCTACCTTTGTGGATAATTATGTGGCTGCAGTCAAAGCCGTAACCCAACAATAAAATTGTGCAGAGTCCCTCCGACTGCTTCATAAAAGCCGCAGCTGCCCCTCCATATGGAGGGGCAGCTGCGGCAAGGAAAATCTTTTGATACAATTTTACAGGCAAAGGAGTGTTGATTCTGAATGAGAAACACCAAAGTTGAAACCGGTGCGGTCAGAGGAATTCCATGTGGATGGCCCAGCATTACCGCTTTTTATGGAATCCCGTATGCTGCACCTCCGGTAGGGGAGTTGCGCTGGCGTCCCCCACAGCCTCCGGCCGCTTGGAACGGCGTTCGGGACTGCGCGCGGGCTTCCGCCCGGTGCCCACAGCTGGGAGTGGGGAGAGGTTCTTTCTATGAAAAGGAATTCTATCCCTACGAAGAAGAAATGAGCGAGGACTGCCTATATCTGAACGTATGGACACCTGCCCAGAGCACACAGGAAAAGCTTCCGGTGATTTTCTGGGTCCACGGCGGTGCGTTTATGACCGGATACGGACACTCGGCGCATTTTGACGGGGAGCATTTTGCTCGGCAGGGCGTCATCTTGGTTACAATCAACTATCGGCTGAATATTTTTGGCTGGATGACCCACTCGGAACTGTCCGCCGAGTCAAAGTATGGAAGTTCGGGAAACTACGGACTGATGGATCAGATTTATGCGCTCGGGTGGGTGCGGCGCAACATAGAAGCCTTTGGGGGTGACCCGGATCATATTACAGTTGCCGGACAATCTGCTGGGGCCATGAGCATTCAGGCGCTTATCACCTCCCCCCTCACCAAGGGAATGGTGGCAAGGGCAATTATGCAAAGTGGAGGCGGGATGACCGCGTTGCCCGATATGCGCTTTCCCGATCTGCAGAAAGCAGAAGCGCGGACGAATTTGAGAGAACTGGGCGTTTCATCCATTGCCGAAGCGCGCATGCTGAGTGGTGAGGAATTGCTAAAACGCTGGGCCGCAACGATGCCTGGCGCTGCAATTCAGCGGACGCCTGTTGTGGACGGTTATGTGTTGCCCAACTCGTTGGATAAGATGGCTGCGGCGGGGGACTACCGACATGTGCCCTGTCTGATCGGGTATAACGCAGATGAAGGGATTCCGCCCAGCCCCACCTATGAGCAATTTGCTGACCAGATCCGCCTGGAATATGGAATGGAACAGGGAGAGCGATTTTTAGCGTTGTGCCCGAAGGCGGAATATGAATCGTATAAGAACGTGTACTTTACCGAGCACCTGCAGGCCTCTGCCGAGGCGTGGGCCCTTTTGCTGGAACGGCAGAACGTGGCGCCGGTATATGTCTATTGCCTGGATCGCAAACTGCCCGGTGACCATATGGGCGCGTTTCACGCGGCGGACCTTTGGTACGTCTTTCAGACCTTTTTCCGTGGATGGCGGCCATGGACCGGGGCAGACTATGAACTGGCGGTTGCCTGTAATTCGTACTGGGCCAACTTTGCCCGCTATGGTGATCCCAACAGCAGTGGACGGCCCAAGTGGCCTCCCTATACGGCTGGTAATCCGGCGAGTATGGAGCTTGGCGAGCGGATTGGCCTGCAGTATTTTCCGGATAACGAGCGGGTTTCGTTCCGGAGGGAATTCCTTTTGAATCGATGATCCTACTTTGTAATAAGGAGAGCAATATGAAATACGGTAAATTGTTTACGCCGATGAAGATCGGCAGCGTGACTATCAAAAACCGATTTGCCATGGCCCCCATGGGGCCACTGGGCCTTGCCGACGCGGAAGGCGGCTTTAACCAGCGGGGCATCGACTATTACACGGAGCGAGCGAAGGGCGGCACAGGGCTGATCATCACCGGCGTTACCTTTGTGGACAATGAGGTGGAGGAACACGGCATGCCAAACTGCCCCTGCTCCACTTATAATCCAGTGCAATTCGTCCGTACTTCTCGGGAAATGACCGAACGCATCCACGCTTATGGTGCCAAGGTGTTTCTCCAGATGTCCGGTGGGTTCGGGCGAGTGACGATTCCAACCAATCTGGGCGAATATCCACCCGTGGCGCCCTCCGCCATCCAGCACCGCTGGCTGGACAAGATTTGCAGGCCGCTGACAGTGGAGGAGATTCAAACCATCGTCAAAAAGTTCGGCGACGGTGCGGCCAATGCGCAGCGGGCCGGGTTCGATGGCGTGGAGATCCATGCCGTCCACGAAGGCTATCTCATCGACCAGTTTGCCATCTCATTATTCAATCTGCGTACGGACGAGTACGGCGGCAGCCTGGAAAACCGCCTGCGCTTTGCTCGGGAAATCGTAGAAGAGATCAAAGCCCGCTGCGGGCGGGACTTTCCCGTGGCTCTGCGCTACAGCCCCAAGAGCTTCATCAAGGCCCTGCGGGAGGGGGCCCTGCCTGGTGAGAAATTCGAGGAAAAAGGCCGCGACTTGGACGAGGGTGTGGAGGCGGCAAAGTTGCTGGTTTCTTACGGCTACGACGCGCTGGACACGGACGTGGGCAGCTACGACGCCTGGTGGTGGAGCCATCCGCCTATGTATCAGGAGAAGGGACTCTACCGTCCCTACTGCAAGTTGATGAAGGAGACGGTGGATGTACCCATTCTGTGCGCCGGGCGCATGGACGACCCGGATATGGCGCTGGAGGCGGTTGAGGACGGTACCTGTGACATGATTGCGCTGGGCCGCCCCCTGCTGGCTGATCCGGACTATTGCAACAAGCTGCGCAGCGGCCGGGTAGGGAACATCCGCCCCTGTATCTCCTGTCAGGAAGGCTGCATGGGGCGGATTCAAGAGTATTCTATGATCAACTGTGCCGTCAATCCTCAGTGCGCAAGGGAGCGTTTCTTTGCGTACAATCCAATTCAGCAGCCTAAGACCGTAGTAATTGTGGGCGGCGGGATCGCTGGCTGCGAGGCGGCCAGGGTGCTGGCGATTCGCGGCCATAGGCCCATTATTTTTGAAAAGACGGACAGGCTGGGCGGCGCGTTCCAGGAAGCGGGTGTCCCGTCCTTCAAGGAAGACGACCGGGCGCTGATCCGGTGGTACGATCAGACACTGCGCCAACTGAATGTTGAGATCCACTTCCAGACCGAGCTGAGCCGCGAGACCCTGGCGGGGATAGAGTATGACGCGATGATCGTCGCCACGGGAGCCACGGCGAAGGTGTTTCCTCTGGGAGACGGCTGCAGTGTCATCACAGCAAAGGAGGCGCTGGCGGCCCATGGTAGCAATGTAGGAGAGCGGGCCGTGGTGATCGGCGGAGGAATGGTCGGTTGCGAGTTGGCCCTGTGGCTGACCAAGGATCTGGGCAAACAGGTCACGATTGTGGAATCGTTGGGCGGACTGTTGGAAGTGAACGCACCGCTGTGCTCGGCGAACAGTGAAATGCTCAAACGGCTGGTGCCGTTCTATGGAACGAAAGTGCTGATTCGTACGACCGCTGTGAAAACCGCCAACGGAGGACTGGTGATCCGAAACCTGGATACAGGGAAAGAAGAAGAACTAGCCGTGGATACTGTAATTTTGGCGGTGGGCTTCAAGTCTGATCAGAAGCTGTTTGAAGAGATGCAGGATGCGGCCGAAATTTATGCGGTTGGGGACTGCCGAGAACCCCGCAACATCCACAGCGCGATTTGGGATGCCTTTGAGGTAGCAAACCATATCTAAGGCAACGCCGTACAATGGCCGAAAAAATCTGCGCTGTTCACCCGAGCCGGTGAACAGCGCAGACCGCGATTTGCGCAACGTATTCCACCTTATAGATAGGCACTTTATATTAAAAAAGTTTTCAATGAGAATTCTCATTGAAAACTTTTTTAATATTCAAATATAAGGTGCTATAAGAGGCAAGTTGCTCAATGCCCTTTTAATTCCTCTAGGCTGATTCGGTAGACGTTCGAATCGCCATTCTATTTTTTCGGCGGCCGAATTTCGGAACGGGCCCCGGAGACATTGGATAGCTCTTGTTCCAGCGTGGCAATGGTTTCGCTGGAGCATTCCGGGGTGTCCTTCAGCAAAAATGGGAGTCCAAGAGCCGCATACTTGCTTTCGCAGAGCTTGCGAAAGGGGAGAAGCTCAAGTTTGACTAAATTGGGATAGCGAGACGCAGCCCGTTCCAACGCAAGGATGTTTTGTTTTGTATCATGGATGCCGGGGACGATCACCTGCCGAATCCAAAGGGGAATCTGCATGGTTGCGGTCAAAGCCAGAAAGTCAAACACTTGTTGAAGATCCCCATGACAATATTTGCGGAAATCCTCGGCCTCGGTGAATTTCAGGTCCGCGATCACCAGATCGGTGTATCGAAGAACCGCCTTTGCCCCCTGCAAGTCCCCAACGCCGGAGGTGTCCAATGCCGTGTGGTAGCCCTTGTCCTTGAGCTGTCGGAACAGTTCGGCGACAAACTGCCACTGCATCAGCGCCTCGCCCCCGGAAACGGTGACGCCGCCGTCCTTGCGAATATAATTCCGATAACGGTCAATTTTGGAGACTAATGCCTCTACGCTGATCTCCTGGCCGCCATTTTTATCCCAGGTTTCGGGGTTGTGGCAGTAAATGCACCGCAAGGGACAGCCCTGCAAAAACACAACGCACCGCAGACCGGGGCCGTCTACGGCACCCATGCTTTGAAAACTGCTGATTCGCCCCAACATCTTACATCACCGTGTGGAACGTACGGGAAATCACTTCCCGCTGCTGCTCTTTGGAGAGCTTGTTAAAATTAACGGCATAGCCAGAGACACGAATGGTGAGGTTGGGGTACTGCTCGGGATGTTCCATTGCGTCGACCAGCGTTTCCCGGTTGAGCACATTGACGTTGATGTGGTGCCCTTTTTGGGCAAAGTAGCCGTCCAGCATCGAAACCAGATTCCCGTAGCGCTCCTCTTCACTGTGCCCCAGCGCATTGGGTACAATGGAAAAGGTGTTGGAAATTCCATCTCGGCATACATCATAGGACAGCTTGGCCACAGAGTTGAGAGACGCCAATGCTCCGTTTTGTTCCCGATTGTGCATGGGGTTTGCGCCCGGAGCAAACGGCTCGCCCGCTTTCCGGCCATCCGGAGTGGAACCCGTCTTCTTACCGTAGACCACATTAGAAGTAATGGTCAGAATGGACAGGGTATGCTCCGCATTGCGATACGCGGGATTTTTCTTTAATTCCTTACAAAACAGCTCGACCTGCTCGGCGGCAAGCTGGTCGACCCGATCATCATCGTTACCGAAGGCAGGAAACTCACCTTCGGTTTTAAAATCGGTAATGAGACCATCCTCATTTCGAATTACATGGACCTTTGCGTATTTGATGGCGGAGAGCGAGTCGGCCAACACAGACATTCCCGCAATGCCAAATGCCATAAAGCGATGAACATCGGTATCATGAAGAGCCATTTGCGTTTTTTCATAGGCATATTTGTCGTGCATGTAATGAATGATATTCATGGCGCTGACATAGGTTTTCGCCAGCCACGGACGGTAGAGATCCAGCAGCTGCATGACCTTGTCATACTCCAGCACGTCTCCTTCGTAGGGGGCATGAACAGGGCCCAGCTGCATGCCATAGCGCTCGTCCTTGCCTCCGTTCAAGCTCATAAGCAAAAGCTTTGCAAGATTTGCCCTTGCCCCGAACAGCTGCATGTCCTTCCCGACGCGCATGGCCGAGACACAGCAGGCGATGGCATAATCGTCCCCATAAATCTTACGCATAAGATCGTCATTTTCATACTGGATGGCATCGGTATCACAAGACACCTTTGCGGCGAATCGCTTAAACTGTTCCGGCAGAGACTGCGACCACAGAACCGTCAAATTTGGTTCCGCGGAAGCGCCCAAATTATAGAGGGTCTGGAGCATGCGATAGGTGTTTTTGGTCACCAGCGTGCGGCCGTCCTCACCGGTACCGCCAAGGCATTCGGTGATCCACATCGGGTCGCCGGCAAACAGCTCGTTATATTCCGGGGTGCGCAGGTGGCGGGCCATGCGCAGCTTCATGACAAAATCATCCATCAGCTCCTGCGCTTCTGACTCGGTCAGGGTCCCCTCCTGAATGTCCCGCTCAAAGTAAATGTCCAGGAACGTAGAAACACGCCCCAGGGACATGGCGGCTCCATTTTGCTCTTTAATTGCGCCCAGATAGCCAAAGTACAGCCATTGTACGGCTTCCTTGGCATTGGCGGCGGGTGCGGAAATGTCACATCCGTAGAGGACAGCCATTTCCTTCAGCTTGCCAAGAAAATTGATCTGCTGGTATAGCTCTTCCAGAAGGCGGATATTGTCCTGCAGCATAACTTCCGCGCCCAAGCGCTCCTTGTCGGCTTTCTTTTGCTCGATGAGGTAGTCAATACCATACAGGGCCACGCGCCGGTAATCGCCAATGATGCGTCCACGGCCATAGGCGTCCGGCAGGCCCGTGATGATCCCGCAGTGCCGGGCACGCTTAATTTCATCGGTGTAAACCCGAAATACGCCCTCATTGTGTGTGGTGCGGTACTGAAATTCCTCTTCTACCTTGGAAGAGAGGTGATATCCGTAAGCTTCACAGGCGGTCTTGGTCATTTTTAGCCCACCAAACGGGTTTACACCGCGGCGCAACGGGCGATCTGTTTGCAATCCGACAATCAGTTCCTTGTCTTTGTCCAGGTAACCGGGACCATAATTGACCAGTGAGGAAACCGTACCGGTATCGATGTCGAGAACGCCGCCAAATTGTTGTTCCAAATCAAAGAGATGATTCAGCTTGGTCATGAGCTGGCTGGTCCGCTCGGTGGGGCCGCAGAGAAAGGATGCGTCACTCTCGTAGGGGCAATAGTTCGTTTGAATAAAATCCCTGACATTTACACAGGTCTGCCACGTGCCGGTTTTAAAATTGCGCCATTGTGTCTTCATCGTTTTTTCCTCCGTTCATGTGTACATGGCTTCGATGTGCCTTTTTTGCCCATAGAGAACAAAAAAGGCAACATTCGAAAACGAATGTTGCCCAGACGGTCGGCATATTACCATCAAGACTCCACTGTGGTGCTCCACATTTGCCCGTCAGGAATCAAGAATAAAATTAACATAGCAAAGAAAATGCGCTTTGTCAAGGTGTTTTTTCGCTTATGACCGGAAAAAGCATCGCCGGAACAGATGGAGAACCAGCTGTTTGATGCGTTCTCATAGTCGATGTCAATATCACATTGCATTTGTACCAGAATATGGGAGAATGGAGATTTATGGGCAGATCAAGCATAATAGTGGAGTAATTTTGTGGAAATCGTGTCAGAACAAAGGCGTAGGAATTATAGAAGATACTGCCTGTTTCCACGTTTTAACAGGATTTGAACGACCAATTGAGCGCTTTTTATCAAAATCCGGTCCTTATAGAATCGCCTCATAGATTCGGAAGAGGTCTCTTTTGGTGGGATAATCATCAATCACATAAATATGCGGATGCGAGATCGGAGGATCTGGAATCGTTGAAATCAGAAGGTCGTATTGTTGCGGGTGTGTGGTTTTTTCCAGATCCTGCAGGCGGACCGCAGAAATTTTCGCTACGTTGAGGTGAGTCCGGTTAATAAACGATGAAATGAATTCCGCCAAAAATTCTGCATGCTGTAAACCAAAGTCGCTGATTACAAGAGCCGATTTTTTCGGCGTGAATTTACTGAGCTCCGGATAAAACAGGCACAGCCAGAAGATGATATCCGGCAGACTGCCGGTAAGATCAAACTGAATCTTTTTTGAGAATTGATTCAGATTTTCTTGCAACAGCAAATAGACCGGGAGACTATTTTGCTTGAATGTAAGCGAAAAATAATAAATCCTGTCAAATAAAGCGGATGTTTTAAAAGGGCGCAGCTTTGCGGTCAAATATGAGCGTTCAAATACGATGCAGAAATACTGAAATTTTACCGGGTCCGAAGGGAGTTCCATGTCTTGAAAAATATGGTTCAGACAGGCGGAAGCTTCCCGCTTAATCAGTGCTTTCTCTTCGTCGGAGGTCCATCCGTCGTAGTGGTTGACAATGAGTTGGTGGATTGAACGCAGGTTTTCTGTTTCAATATTGGGAAAATTCTGCTTTAGATACAAAAAATGTTCCGGAAGGATCTCACCATCCACCGACCTTGCGGAAGGCGCAGAATAGCCCTGATTTTCCCGCACCAAGGATATGAGATACAACATCATATAGTAGATGATACCGATGTCGTTGCTGTAAGTAGAGACTGTGCCGGTAGTGTTTATTGTCTGGTGAATAAGAAGTTTTATAATTGCCGACAGTATCGCTGTGTCGCAACGCACCGGCAATTTTCCAAAATCGGCACCGTATAGTTCGATCAGGAAACCAGCATAAAATTGCCGCAGGTACTGTTCGTTTTTAGAAACAATTACATATTGGTTGTTTGTGCGCTGGATTTCCATGCCGCGCTCCATGAGAAAGAGGTTAATTTTTGGTAACAACCGAATCAGCGTTGCCCGGCTTACAAAAAGCTTTTTCACGTAAAAGTCGATCCCATTTCCAGGATAAAAGAAAATTTGCTCCATCCACTGTAATGCGGTTGATTCACGAAACAGGTCAATAAAGATTCTACCGATGACAGCGATACTGTGGTTGTGCAGCCGGATCCCACGGCTGGGGGAGGTTTCCAGATCCAAAAGCCGGCCCCATTTCTTTTTCAGAATCGCCACATCCGCCGCCAGAGTTCGTTCTCCAGCCCCAATTTTGGCGGATAATTCCCCTATGGTCATCCAATCTTCCTGAACGTAAAGAATTTCCAAAATCTTAATTATTCTTTGCGAAGAAAGGTCCAAAAGTTTGCGCAACCAAATCACCCTTTGTCATGTCGAACTGCAGGGGGACAGCGCCTATGCCTGCAAGCGCGGCTTCGTATTTGAAATTTCTAAGTGGAACAATTATACCGGGTTTGACATGCATCTGTCAAACCAGAACGCTGAGCAGGCATCGAAAAGTGATAAACTAGTTCAATAATTGCATTAATATATAAAAAAATAGAACAGAACTTCGCCTTTATTTCTGCTACAATAACCATTTGGGCGTAAGCCATAAGGCCTTCTTCACCAGGAAGTTGCTTGCCGGAAAAGCGGCGGCCGTTCAAGGGGCACAAGAAGAAACAACTGCGGTTTATCGAATGAGAATTTATATTCGCGATGCGCCGTTAGGCCTGCGCTGACAGGGCGGGCGGCGTATGATGTTCAGAGAAAGAATCTCCTTTTACATAGGTAGCTTAATATTACCACCGATTCGGTTGTTTCGTTGCTGTTTGATGACTCGCCGCGTCCGAATCGGCGCAGACGTGAAACAGGATGCTTGGCGAAGGCGTTTTCCTGTGGATTGTATCATCACAGCCAGCCATGCAGCCGTAAGTTCCGTACGAGTAAAAGGCGCAGGCGGCAAGGAGTGCGAAATTAATGACAAATCGAGAGCTCAGGCATCTTAGCAAGACAGAGTTATTGAGTATTCTGCGGGATCAGGAAGCCGAACTGGAGCAGTTGCGGACACAGATTGCCCAACTGCAGTCCCAGCAAAAAGTACAGGCGATTCAGATGGAAGAGTGTGGATCCATTGCAGAAGCTTCCTTACAAATGAATCAGGTTTTCCAGGCGGCGCAGGCGGCGGCAGATCAATATTTGACCAGCATACGGGAAAAAGAAGCCGGTGCGGAAGAGGCAGCACGTCAAGTGGAGTCGGCGGCAAAGGAGCGGGCGGAAGCACAGCTTCGAACTGTCGAGATAAAGTGCCAGAAAATGGAAGAAGAGAGCCGAAAACAAGCGGTGACTTACTGGGATACCCTGCAGCTGCAGCTGGAGCAATTTTACAAAAGTCATGAGGGATTAAAAGAGATGCTGACAGCCTGCGGACTTGATATGCAGATTCCCAACCAGGGCAGTTCTAAGTAAGCGATGGATACACAGAAAAAAACACGTCCTACGCTGGAACAGTTAAATAAGGAACTGGATCGCCGGCGTCATAAGAACGCATACAACCGGGCACTGCAAGGTACCATCTGGACTTTGGTGGTTGTGGCTGCCGTAGCGATTATCTGCTCCACGTTCTTTCTTTCCCTCCTTCAGATCGAGGGCAGCAGCATGGAGCCCACTCTGAACGAGGGGGAGCTGGTGGTCGCTTCAAAATCAAAGCATTTTCAGCGCGGCGACATTATCGCGTTTTATTACAACAATAAGGTTCTGCTGAAGCGAGTGATTGGTTTTTCCAGCGAGTGGGTTGATATTGACGAAAACGGAAACGTTTCCATAAACGGCCAGGATCTGGAGGAGCCTTATATTCAGGAGAAAGCGCTTGGGGAGTGTGACATTACGCTCCCTTGTCAGATTCCGGATGAGCGCTGGTTCGTACTTGGCGACTGTCGGTCGACGTCGGTAGACAGCCGTTCCAAGGTGATCGGAAACGTTGCAGATGAGCAGCTGGTGGGTAAAGTAGTCTTTCGGATCTGGCCGCTTTCAGAATTTGGACCGATCGGGTGAGCTCTTAATTCTCCCGGGAGGAGGAAAATTGGTTTGTCACAAAAATTAAATATAGAGAGTCGGCTCAAAGCTTACATACAAAAACAAAAAAAACGAAAGAAGAAGCTTCTTATCCTATCCGTTTTATCGTTATTTGTGGCTGTTAGTACCTTTCATCTGCTGACGATTCCCGCTGTGACGCTGACCGAAGATCCGAATACCATGGAGAGTTACGCGGAATCTGCTTCCTCTGAGGCGGAGACCGGGGCGCCCGGCATGGACGCCACCCCCGGTACTGAGACGGAGAGTACGTTCGATGCGGCTGCCGACGCGGATGCTGCTTCCGG
>JBFWME010000033.1:23135-29203 GCA_050251755.1 Lawsonibacter sp.
CGGCTGCCGATGCCGACGCGGATGCTGCTTCCGGTGGCGAGACGGGGCCCGGTACGGAGAGCACGTCCAATGCGGCTGCCGACGCCGACGCGGAGACTGTTTCCGGTATGGAGAGCACATCCGATGCGGCTGCCGGCATCGGCGCGGAGGCCGGGACCGAGTTGCCAATTGACGGTTCAGCCCAGATTCAAGAGGAAATACAACCGGCCGAATATGCTTGTGACGATGGCAACGGCCTGGCGGTCATGGCAGTCCCCCAGGATCCCGCCTCCATTCCGGAGGGCGCAGAGTTCCACGCGGACCGGATTACGCAGGAGAGCGACCCGGACCGCTATGCGCAGCTTCAGCAGCTGCTGGAAGCGGAAGGCGGATTCGTCAACTCCACGGACTTCCGCGCCTATGACATTTATTTTCTCGTGAATGACCAGAGGGTGGAACCGGACGGGAGTACGGTAGACGTAACCATTGTGGATACCACGGATGCGGCCATCGCACCGGAGGATGCGCAGGTTTTTCACGTTCTGAACGAGGATACGGATCCCGCGCTCCAGAAGCTGGAGGCGGAACCCCTGGCGGACAGCTCCGCTTCCGTGGAATCGGCAGACTCTCTGGACACGGCGGACGCGGAGCAGAGCATTACGTTTACAACAGAGAGCTTTTCGGCGTATCTGGTCACCGGCGATACGATGTCATCAAATCTGAGCTATTTGACCTACCCCGAAACGGCGCCGGAGTATACCTCCACACAATATTATGACGCCAGCCGACCGCTGGACATTGCGGGCAACTTCCATATCGTAGCGTTTGATAGCGCGACAATGACTGCCCATACCAACGGCAATCTGCTGGCAAATACCGTGTCTGCCGGCGCAAATTTCGGAACCAGTGACAAGGCAGGTGTGCCCATTACAGATGAGCTGAGCTATATCCAGAAGTATATTCAGGTAAATTCGGGCAGTGGCTCCAGCGCCAGCCATGTGCTGGCACTGGGCGATCAGGAGCACGGTAATATCGTATCGCTCACAGATGGCGGCAGTAGCTTCACAATTAAAAACACATTCAGCGCGTACCCTTACGATGCGAAGCTTGATACGCCGCACAACATCTGGCAGGATTCTGACACATCCGCGAATCCGTTTATTGATCTTTCGGAAGTAAAGGCCCAGATGGAGGAATTGTCCGCCAGTTTGGCAGAGGCAGCCGGTCAGAACATCTCCGCCGATCTGTTCAATACCGGAACTCAGACAAAAAGCGGTTTGACCCTGACGGACCCAAACGGCCTCGGCATTTACAACACCACGGCAAATGACCTGCAATCATACGGTTACTGCAACATCTTTGGCCTTACGTTTAACAATGACTACACTGCGTTAACCGGCGGTACGGTCATTGTCAATGTGGATTGTTCTGAATGGAATAAATCAAATGCGTTTACGATGCCGGAATGCAAAATTTATAGTCCTCTGATTGATGACCCCTATGCGGACCCATCCAAGACCGTATTACCTTTTGAACAGGTTGCGAATTTTACAAACGGAAGAGTGCTTTGGAATTTTGTAAACAGCGATGGGATGACAATTTATACGAAGCTGACATATGCTTCCATTCTGGCGCCGGGGGCAAACGTTGTGGTCACTCAAAATTTGAACGGAACCATCATATGCGACAATTTGACAAACAACAGTGCGGAGACACACCGTGACGATTTTATCGGTGAGCTGCCGCAGCCGCCGTTCTCCTATACCGTCAGCAAGGTCTGGAAGGACATCAACGGCAACGTGCTGACCGATACCGATCTCACGGGCCTTAGTGTTACGGTGGAACTGCGTGACGGGAGCGGCGCCCTCGTGGGGACGGAGACGTTAAGCAGTGCCAACAACTGGACGTATACCTGGTCTGATCTGGACCGGAGCAAAACGTACACGGCTGTGGAAACCGTAGTCTATCTGGATGGAGACACCAGCAACAATCGGATGGACCAATATACATCCACCTCTTCCGATTCGGACGGCGGCTGTACCATTACCAACAGCCCAAAGACGCTGCCGTTCGAATTGCCCGATACAGGCGGACCCGGAACCTACCTCTACACAGCCGCCGGGTTAAGTCTTCTCGTCCCGTCCTGCCTCCTCCTTTTTGGGAGATGGAACAGACATAGGAGGGACGATTCATAGCCGTATCAATGTTTGCGATTCTCAATAAAAAATAAGCATATTAGGAAAGAGGAAATTTGATGAAAACCTTAAAAAAATCACTTTATTTATTGCTGGTATTGATGTTTATGCTGGCGCTCACCATCCCAGCCTTCGCAGTCACTGACTATTCCATTACCATTGCCAACGATCCGACCACAACCGGCGTGTCTATCGACGGGAATACGTATTCGGCCTATAAACTCTTCAGCGTCACTTACGACACGAACAACACAGCTTACTCCTATACGGTGGACGACAGTTGCCTGGCGGTTTCGTATACGCCCGAAGGCGGCAGCGATGCGCTGTCTGGTTCCGCTCTGGTCGACTGGCTGTCTGACGCGGCAACAACGACCGCTGACGTCCGTACCTTTGCCGACTATGTCTACACAACTTATATTGAAGGGAAGACGATTGCTGACCCGATAGTAACAGCCTCGGCCGCAGCCAGCGGGGAAAGCGCCACGATTGATTTGGCCTCCGCCGGCTATTACCTGGTTTACGGTACCGGCTCCGCCAGCGATGGCTCTGCCACGATAACCGCCTCCGTTGCGCTAACCACCACCGACCCCACTGCAACTGTCACACCGAAGCTGAGCGCCCCCACGCTGACGAAGGAAATTTACCACAATGAATCAAGCTCTTGGGGCGTGGTGGGCGACAACCAGATCGGCGACACGGTAGAGTACCGCACCATCTCCTCGGTGCCCGACACAAACAACTATGACTCCTATACCTATGTGATCCACGATACCATGTCTGATGGCCTCACGTTTAATTCCAGCTCCGTTGTGGTTAAAATCAATGACAGCACAACATTGGAAGAGGGCACCGACTATACGGTTACTGCTTCTGGCCAGACCTTTACAGTATCCTTTTCCGATGTAAAAGCGCTCATCACTGCTAACGACCTCGATACGGCTGATGACTTCTATGTGTACTACAACGCCACTCTGAATGAAAACGCAATTCTCTATACTGCAGGTCACAATGACAACACCGCTTATCTGGAATACAGCAACAATCCCTATGATACCGGAGTAGGCGGCAGCACCGGCGAGACAACGCATGTGACGGTTTACGACTGGACCTTTACCATGGGAGTCAACAAGGTGAACAGCACGGGTACTGCCCTGACGGGTGCGGAGTTTGCGCTGAGTGAGAGCGCCGGAAGCGACTATACCGCCATCGCGCTGATCTACAACAATACAGACGGTACCTATACCGTTGCGCCCTCCGGCTATGTGGGCACAACGACCACCACGATTTCAGCTGGTAATATTACCATCAAAGGCCTGGACGATTCCACCACCTATTACCTGCACGAGACCAAGGCTCCCGACGGCTATAACGCACTGACCGAGCCCGTCAGCTTTGCGATTACCGCAACCTATACTGAGGCCGGCAATACGCTGGCTGTCGGTTCCCCCACGGTTTCCGTGACCATGAACAACGAGACTACTGTAAGCCCCACGCTGAGCACGAACGTTGAGAATCTGACCGGCGCTGAGCTGCCTTCCACCGGCGGCATCGGAACCACGATCTTCTATGTCATCGGCGGTACGCTGGCGGCT
Organism: Lawsonibacter sp.; assembly: GCA_050251755.1. Lineage (GTDB taxonomy): Bacteria > Bacillota > Clostridia > Oscillospirales > Oscillospiraceae > Lawsonibacter. The sequence continues at coordinate 26,902 of JBFWME010000033.1, forward strand.
GGCGCCGGGATTATGCTCATTGCCCGCAAACGCGTAAAAGACGAACACTAATAAAATTTTTTCCACGAGGAAATGGATACTGCACCGGCCGAGGGAAGTTTTACTTCCCCGGCCGGCAGCAGGGGGAGGCCTATGAAAAAGCACTACCCTACCTTGATCTTAATATTCGTCTTTTTGGTAGGCCTCTCCGTGCTGCTCTACCCCAACGTCAGCAACTACTACAACTCCTTTCATCAAAGCCGCGCTGTTGCCAGCTACGACGCAAACATGGGCAAAATGACGGAGCAAGATATTACCAATTCTCTTCAGACGGCGAAGACGTATAACAAAAAACTGCTGGATCAGGGTGTAAGCTGTTTCAAATTGACGGACGCGGAAGAAGAAGAGTACAATCATGTACTGAATATGGATGGGAACGGCATGATGGGATATCTTTTCATCAAAAAGCTGGGCATTCAGCTGCCCATTTATCATGGTACCTCCGAGTCGGTGCTGGCCGCCGGCATCGGGCACCTGGCTGGTTCGTCTCTTCCTGTGGGCGGGACCGGAACCCATTGCGTGCTGTCCGGTCACCGGGGACTACCCTCGGCAAAGCTTTTAACCGACCTGGATCAGATGGAGATCGGCGACACTTTTTCGATTATAGCCCTGCACGAAACGCTGACTTACCAGGTGGATCAGATTCTGATCGTAAACCCCGACGAGGTCTCGTCGCTGAGCATCGATCCCAATGAAGATTACTGTACTCTGGTTACCTGTACTCCTTATGGAATCAATACGCAGCGGCTTCTGGTGCGCGGGCACTGGGTGGAGACACCCGAGGAGACCTATATCGCCGCGGATGCGGTGCTAATTGATCCTTTGATGGTGGCGCCCATGATTGCCGCACCCATTTTGTTGGTTTTGCTGATTTGGCTGCTGGCTGCTCCCGGTAAGCCAAAAACAGCTGCAAAACGCCAAGAGAAAGACGGAGGAGGCGAAAAGCCGATATGAAGCCGATCTTGAAAAAACTGCTTTATCTGGCGCTGCTGCTGTGCGTTGTCGCCTTTCCGGTAACCGTGGCGGCGGCTGCGGCGGACAGCGGTCCATATTCGATTACGTTGAACTATACGTATAATGGCTCCGCCATTTCTGGTGTGACCTGTCATATCTACCGGGTTTTGGAGAAATCCGGTACTTCCTATGTGCTGACTTCTGATTTTTTCGATTCAGGGGCCAACGTCAAGGAGGGCACGGACAACCGAATCAATTGGGCAGACGTGGCAAACACGCTGGCTGTTTATGCCAGAGCCAACAGCTCCTCGCTTCCCTTCGCCAGCGCAGCCACGGACAGCAGCGGCAATTGCACGTTCTCCCTGAGTGAGGAGGGTGCCTATCTGATCCTGGGCGAGTCCCGGACGGTGAACAGTGGTACGTATTCGTTCAGTCCGGCCCTGATTACCCTGCCGGATTCCGATGGAAAGGCAACTGTGACTGCCGCTGCCAAAGTGTCCTATACGCCGTGGTCTCCGGCCGGGAACGACCCCGTCGACGTTACCGTGCTGAAGGTCTGGAACGACGGTGAGCGGGAGGAACTTCGCCCGGATTCCATCTCGGTTTCCCTGCTCCGCAACGACAGTACCAATGATACAGTGCAGCTTTCGGAAAGCAATCACTGGAGGTATACCTGGAGCGATCTCGATCCCAGCTACACCTGGTCTGTGATTGAAAACAGCGTTCCAAGCGATTACGGGGTTTCGTATTCGCAAAACGGGAACATCTGGTCAATTACCAATACTCATATGGCCGATATTTTTCCGGAAAATCCCCCCTCGTCCGGTATTTCGCAGGAAAATCCCTCTACGACTGACATTCTTCCGGGAGATACACCCACGACAACGCTGCCGCAGACCGGACTACTGCAATGGCCGATTCCCGTAATGGCGATTCTTGGAATTGTGTTGTTCAGCCTTGGCTGGTGGGAGCGCTTTGGGCGACGGAACCATGAAAATTAGACGTGATATTTTTTTGATGGCAATCGGTGGCCTGTTTTTGGTCAGCGCACTTTTTCTGATGGCGTTTAACCGTATGGAAGAAACCAGGGCCGACCATCTGGCCACGGAAACGGTACAGGTCCTGACCCAGCAGATTATTCCAGATCTGCCTGACCAAACAGATACTGAGACCACTGCCGAGCAGATTCAGTTGGTCAGCGTGGAGGGTGAGGATTATATCGGTGTGCTGGACATCCCGGCGCTGGGGCTTTCTCTGCCCGTGATGGACAATTGGAGCGATCCCAAATTAAAAAAAGCGCCCTGCCGTT
>JBFWME010000034.1:0-27131 GCA_050251755.1 Lawsonibacter sp.
GGGGGGGACCTGATGAGCAAACTGCAAAAAAGCGCGGCAGGCAAAATTTTGGCCGCCATCCTTTTGCTGGTCTCCGCCTTTGTCGGCGCGATGTGCAGTTTTCAGCTCGTCACCTTTTTGCCCTTTGCGGATACCGACAACTGGCAGCAGACCGATCCCTTCCGAAATCTACTTTTGGATCGCGAGTCAGATCTGGCCGTTTATTTTGCCAACAACCAGATCTTAGATGAACACCATGAGCTGACTTACATGGAACAGCAGCAGCTTCACGACAGCATTCAATCATTAACTGTCAGGATGGACGCGTCGACCACCTGGTTCCGGTTTCAGGTTTTATCCTCCGACGGGCAGGAGGTGTTGTACTCCAATCTGAAGGATGGAGAGTCCCTGTCCAGTTTGGTCGATACCGTTTATTACGCCACCTTTCCGCTGGGGGAATACGACATTACCGCCGATCTCAACTTGTATCAGAACTCCATCCTGTCTTCTACCCAGTCCTCCGACGCCGATTCTCAGTCCCAGCTGTCCGAAGCGTCCGCCCCAACCACCCTGGTCATCGAATGCGGTGTCCCGCAGATCCTGGATGGTTCCATCCAGGACGAATTCTCCTCTCTGGCTCTTCAGTACACTTACAGCCAGACCCACTTCTTCCTTCTGACTTCCCTTGGACTCATTTTCCTGACACTTTCTTTGGTATGCCTTTTGTATTTGCTTTGGACCGCAGGCCATAAATCCGGTGTGGACGGCATCGTCCTCACCTGGCAGGAGCGAATTTTTTTCGACCTGTATCTGATCATCATGCTCGCGATCGGAACCTCCCTCTTTGTAGGTGCTGTCTTTTGCGGCGACTATATTTCCCAATACAATCAAGCCTCAGAATTCAAGCAGTTTTTAATCCCGGTAACGGCAGCGGCTTCGGCCTTGTCCGCTCTCTTCCTGGGTGTTGTCGCCTTGACGCTGCGCACCTTTGTGGTGCGGTGCAAGGCCCACGTTCTGGTCCAAACCACCTTAACCCTCCGGGCGCCCAGGTTTCTGTATCGGTCCGTCCTGGATTTCGTACGCGACCTCCCTCTGACCTGGCGGGTGGTCACCGGATTTCTGATTTATTTGCTGCTTGAGCTGTTCAGTTGGGAGTATCGATACAGCTTTGGCTTCTTGCTGCTCTTGCTGGTCAACACGGCCGCCCTGTTTTTGCTGTGTTGGTGGACCGTGAGTTTCCGCCGCCTGCGTGTCGGCAGTCAGGCCATCGCTGCGGGCAATCTAAACCATCAGATCGACACCGTTCGGATGCCCCATGACCTGAAAGTCCATGCCGAAAATCTGAATAACCTCTCGGTCGGTCTGTCCAGTGCGGTGGACGAGAAGATGAAGAGCGAGCGGTTTAAAGCAGAGCTTATCACAAACGTATCCCACGACTTGAAAACCCCGCTCACCTCTATCATAAATTATGTTAACCTTCTCAAGACCACGCAGCAAACCGACCCAAAGGCCCAGGAGTATATCGAGGTGCTGGACCGAAAATCCCTGCGGCTGAAAAAACTGACCGAAGACTTGGTGGAAGCCAGCAAGGCCTCCACCGGCGTGCTCAGTGTCAACCGGGAAAAGATTGGTATGGCTCAGCTCATCGACCAGGCACTTGGGGAATGGGCGGAAAAGTTGGAGGCCCGTAAATTGACGGTAGTCTCTTCCCTGCCGGAGGGAGAAACCTGGGTCTACGCCGACGGCCGGCACCTTTGGCGCGTCATTGACAACCTGCTGTCCAACTGCGCCAAGTATGCCATGGAGGGCACCCGGGTCTATCTGGACTTGAACCGGGGACATGGGCATGTCGTTCTCTCGGTTAAAAACATCTCTCGGGATGCACTGAACGTCTCCCCCGAACGGCTGATGGAACGCTTTGTTCGGGGAGATGAGTCCCGGACCACCGATGGCTCCGGTCTTGGTCTGTCCATTGCCCGCAGTCTCACCGAATTGCAGGGCGGCACCTTTGGTCTGACCGTAGACGGCGACCTGTTTAAGGCTACCGTCACTTTGCCCCAGGCAAACTAACAAGGATATACAGAAAAGCAGTAAACAGGGCGCACGCTTTCCGATGGGATGGCGTGCGCCCTGTCTTTGGGGCGCAAACGAAAAATTGAGTCACAGCCCTGCAGTCTGTCCGAAAAACAGGGCATCTTCCCTTGACGCGCCTCCCGTTTCCGATTATATTGAATAAGAAATGAAGATCGAAAAGGAGCACATCATGGATCTATGTGATATCAACCAAATCAAAGCGCTGCTGGCCCGACATGGCTTCCGCTTCTCCAAATCCATGGGACAGAATTTTCTGATTGAGCCCTGGGTTCCCCAAGAAATCGCCAAGGCCTCGGGCGCCGGGCCGGGTAAGGGTGTGCTGGAGGTTGGACCCGGCATCGGTCCGCTGACGCTGGAGCTGTCACGGCTGGCAGATCGTGTGGTTTCGGTAGAACTGGACCGTGCTCTTTTCCCTATTTTAGAGAAAACCTTAGCTGGCCGGGAAAACGTGGAGATCCTCTCCGGCGACATTTTAAAGACCGACATCGCCGCTCTGACCACAGAGAAATTTTCCGGCCTGGACTCCATCGCCTGTGCCAACCTTCCCTATAACATCACCACCCCTGCCATCACCGCTCTGATCGAGGCGGGATGCTTTTCCTCCATCACGGTGATGATCCAGCGAGAGGTAGCACGCCGCATTTGTGCCGCTCCCGGCACAGCGGACTATGGAGCGTTTTCGGTATATTGTCAGTACCACACCACTCCGGAGCTTCTGTTTGATGTGCCTCCCACATGCTTTCTTCCAGCGCCCAAGGTAACGTCCTCCGTTCTTCGGATGGTACCCCACCCTGCCCCGGAGGAGGTCGACGATCCGGAGCACTTTTTCGCAGTGGTGCGGGCCGCCTTCGCCCAGCGGAGAAAAACTCTTTTAAATGGGCTAAGCTCCGCCTTCGGTTCAAAAATATCCAAAGAAGCTCTGTTAAGGATCATCTTAAACTGCAATCTTCCAGCCGATATAAGAGGCGAACGGCTTGGCATTGCGGAATTTGCCCAATTATCAAAAGGAATCCGTTCCAGTTTCTTCTGATTTTCATCGTTTTTCATTCCTTTGCCTATTGCCTTTCTTTTCAGAATGGGGTAAAATATCCGTCGAAGCGATGTCATGGTTGCGGTCTTCTTTGAAGAGCGGCAGAACGCCCGGCCATGGGATCCAGGCAAACACGTTGCTTTGGATAAAGCCAAACTTCGATTACCATTTAAGGAGGAGCATATCATGGAAACCTATGGTTTGGAGGCCCTGGGCATTATCAATCCCAGCGCCGTTTACCGCAATCTCTCCCCCGCACTGCTGGTGGAGAAAGCCCTTGCTCGCGGTGAGGGCAAGCTGAACGCCACCGGCGCTTTGTGCGTCAACACCGGCAAGTACACCGGCCGGTCCCCCAACGACAAGTTTATCGTTGACTCCAAGGGTGTTCACGACGACATCGCCTGGGGCAAAGTCAACGTGCCCACTACGCAGGAGATTTTTGACGCTCTGTATGAGAAGATGGTGGCCTATCTGCAAAACCGCGAAATCTTCATTTTTGACGGCTTCGCCGGTGCAGACCCCAAGTACACCAAAGGGTTCCGCGTAATCAACGAGCTGGCTTCTCAGAATCTGTTTATCCACCAGCTTCTGCTTCGGCCCACAGAGGAGCAACTGAAGAACTACACCCCTGATTTCACCGTTATTGTCGCCCCCGGCTTTAAGTGCATCCCCGAGCGGGATCATGTGAATACCGAGGCCGCCATCATGATCGATTACGAGAAAAAGATGGTCCTGATTGCCGGTTCTCAGTATGCCGGCGAGATCAAAAAATCCGTCTTCTCCGTGATGAACTATCTGATGCCCAAGGAAGGCATTTTCCCCATGCACTGCTCCGCCAACATCGGCGAGGCAGGCGATGCCGCCATCTTCTTCGGCCTGTCCGGCACCGGCAAGACCACGCTGTCTGCCGACCCCAACCGCAAGCTGATCGGCGATGACGAGCACGGCTGGGCAGATGACTCTGTGTTCAACTTCGAGGGCGGCTGCTATGCCAAGTGTATCAACCTCACCGAGGAGACCGAGCCCGAAATCTTCCGGGCCATTAAGTTCGGCTCCCTGGTCGAGAACGTGGTGATGGACGAGGAGACCCGTACTCCCGATTACTTCAACGACAGCCTGACCGAGAATACCCGCGTGGGCTACCCTGTAGACTATATCCCCAATGCAGCCATCCCCGGCATCGGTTCCACCCCCAAAACGGTCATTTTCCTGACCGCCGACGCCTATGGCGTGCTGCCTCCCATCTCCAAGCTGGATGAGAAGCAGGCCATGTACTACTTCGTGTCCGGCTTTACCTCTAAGCTGGCCGGAACCGAGCGTGGCATTACGTCCCCCGTGCCCACCTTCTCCACCTGCTTCGGCGCTCCTTTCATGCCCCTGGATCCTTCCATTTATGCTCAGATGCTGGCGGAAAAGGTGGCAAAATCCGGCGCGAATGTCTACCTGGTCAACACCGGCTGGAACGGCACCGGCAAGCGCATGAAGCTGTCTTACACCCGGGCAATGGTGACCGCCGCCCTCACCGGCGAGCTGGAGAAGTCCGAGTTTGTGACGGATCCCTACTTTGGTGTTTCCGTCCCCGCCTCCTGCCCCAATGTTCCAGACGAGTTGATGATCCCCGCCAACACCTGGGAGGACAAGGCCGCTTATGAAGCCAAGGCCAAAGAATTGGCCAAGTCCTTTGTGGAGAACTTCAAGAAATATACCCACATGTCCGCCGATGTGGTGGCTGCCGGCCCAAAGGCTGAATAACTGATCCGCGAGGGCACCGCTTGGCGGTGCCCTCTTTTTTCCCCGCCGGCATTCCTTTTTGTGACAGCAACTTTTGCTTGCGGCGGCAATTCGGTAAGGAGTGTTCCTATGAGACGCGATCAAATGTCGGAGTCCATCCCCGTGGGGCTGCTGCTGGCCTTTGCCGGTGGAATGCTGGACTCGTATAGCTACTTGAACCGTGGACAGGTGTTTGCCACCGCCGAAACCGGCAACATCGTATTACTGGGGCTTCAGCTGGCCCAACGAAATTGGGCGGGGGGCCTTCACTATCTGCTGCCCATCCTATCCTTCGCAGTAGGCGTACTGGCTGCCGAGCTGCTCCGCCGGTGGATGGGGTCCAATGCAGGGAGGTTCCATTGGCGCCAGCCGATTCTGCTCACGGAATGTCTGGTGCTGGTTACCGTGGCTCTGATTCCCCCCGGACCTCTGGATTCCGCGGCCAACATGCTGATTTCCTTCACCAGCGCCATTCAGATCGAGTCTTTTCGCCAGTTCCATGGCTGCGGCTGTACCACCACGATGTGTACCGGCAATCTGCGCAGCGGTACAGAGCATCTGTTCCGCTGCCTTACTGCCCCCGGCAGCCAGTCGGCCCCCAAAACGATGATTTATTACGGCCTAATTTTTTCCTTTGTAACCGGAGCCGTTATCAGCGGCTTGCTCTCTCCTTTTTTCGGATGCCGCGCCGTCTTGGCGGCTTGCCTTCCTCTGCTGGCCGCCTTCTTTGTCATGTTCCAAGAAGCATAACCGCAAAAAGCGGAGTGTTTCACCGTCTGAAGGCGGTGGAACACTCCGCTTAATCTATCGCCTTACTATACTTTTCTTATATATCAAATATATAATACAAGTACTTTTCTTTATAGCGGTCTTCTGTTAAAATGTGACTATAGGAAATAGATTTCGGAACAGCAAATGGTGTTTTTCACAAATTTTAACAGAAAGAGGGAACTAAGATGACAGTAAACGATGCGATGACCATCAAGCTGGATTATGAGCTGCCCGAGTACCCTGCCTTTGAGCCGGGCTATCGCCGCGCTCCCCGCCGCGAGTCTCATCTGTCTGAGGCAGACAAGGCTCTGGCCATCAAGAACGCCCTGCGTTACATCCACCCCGACCACCACGAGCAGATGGCCAAAGAGTTTGCCCAGGAGCTGGAGGAGCACGGCCGCATCTACGGCTACCGCTTCCGTCCCGTCGGCAAGCTGTATGGCAAGCCCATTGAGGAATATAAGGGCAACTGTACCGAAGCCAAAGCATTCCAGGTCATGATCGAAAACAACCTGGACTTTGATGTAGCCCTGTACCCCTACGAGCTGGTCACCTACGGTGAGGCCGGTCAGGTCTGCCAGAACTGGATGCAGTATCGGCTCATCAAGAAGTATCTGGAAGTCATGACCGACGAGCAGACCCTGGTGGTTATGTCCGGCCATCCTCTGGGCCTGTTCCACTCTCACAAGCTGGCTCCCCGGTGTATTATTTCCAACGGCCTGATGATCGGCATGTATGACGATCAGAAGAACTTTAACCGTGCCGCCGCTCTGGGTGTGGCCAATTACGGCCAGATGACCGCCGGTGGCTGGATGTACATCGGTCCCCAGGGCATCGTCCACGGCACCTTCAACACCCTGCTGGGCGCCGGCCGTCTGAAACTAGGGATCCCGGAAGAGGGCAACCTTGCCGGTCGTCTGTTCGTGTCCGCCGGTTTGGGCGGCATGTCCGGCGCTCAGGGCAAGGCCGCTGAAATCGCCGGTGCTGTCTCCATCATCGCCGAAGTTGACCTGTCCCGTATCAATACCCGTCACGAGCAGGGCTGGGTCAGCGAGAAGACCGGCAATCTGGACGAGGCTCTGGCAATGGCCAAGAAGCACATGGCCGACAAGACTCCCTGCGCCATCGCCTATCACGGCAACGTGGTGGACCTGCTGGAGTACTTGTACGAGAAGAACGTGCATGTGGATCTGATGTCCGATCAGACCTCCTGCCACATGGCTCACGACGGCGGCTACTGCCCTCAGGGCCTGACCTTTGAGCAGCGCACCGAGATGCTGGATAAGGATCCCGAGAAGTTCGCCGAGCTGGTCGACAAGACTCTGCGGCATCACTATGAGATGATCTGCAAGTTCCACGAGAAGGGCACCTACTTCTTCGATTACGGCAACGCCTTCCTGAAGTCCGTGTACGACGCCGGCGTCACCTCCATCTGCAAGAACGGCGAGAACGACCTGGACGGCTTTGTCTTCCCCTCTTATGTGGAAGACATCCTCGGCCCCTTCCTGTTCGATTTTGGCTATGGTCCCTTCCGCTGGTGCTGCCTGTCCCGGAACCCCGAGGACCTGGATAAGACCGATGCCGCTGCTGCCGGTTACATCAAAGCGCATAACCGCCGCTATCAGGATCACGACAACTACGTCTGGCTGCGCGACGCCAAGAAGAACAAGATGGTGGTTGGTACCCAGTGCCGTATCTTGTACTCCGACGCCATGGGCCGCATGAACATCGCTCTGAAGTTCAACGAGATGGTCCGCAACGGCGAGATCGGCCCCATCATGCTGGGCCGCGACCACCACGATACCGGCGGAACCGACTCCCCCTTCCGTGAGACCTCCAACATCAAGGACGGCTCTAATATCATGGCCGACATGGCCACTCAGTGCTACGCCGGCAATGCTGCCCGTGGCATGAGCCTGATCGCTCTGCACAATGGCGGCGGCGTTGGTGTCAGCAAGTCCATCAACGGTGGCTTCGGCATGGTGCTGGACGGCTCTGAGCGCGTGGACAACATTCTGAAGATGTCTATGCCTTGGGACGTTATGGTGGGTGTCTCCCGCCGTGCCTGGGCCCGGAATGAGAACGCTCTGTCCACTGCGGCTGAGTACAACAAAATGTACCAGTTCAAGGATCATATCACTCTGCCCTATGTGGCTGATGATGCGATCGTCGAGCAGGCCGTCAAGTCCATGAAGGGCTGATCGGTCAAACAAACTGAAGAAGGAGGGGGCGTGTATACGCCCCCTCCTTTTGGAAAGGAAGCGAGTGTATGAGTAAATTATTGCTGACCAATATTGGTATGCTGGCCACCCCTTTGGGCAGCGGAGTGAAAAAGGGCCCCGAACAAGGCAAGATCCAGGTGCTGAAAGACGCCTGGGTTCTGGTTGACGACGGACTCATCGCTCAGGTGGGTACCGGTACTCCTCCCTCCGTCCAGGACGCTCAGGTCGTCGACGCTGGCGGCAAACTGGTCACCCCCGGCCTTGTCGACGCCCACACCCATTTGGTGTTCGGAGGCTGGCGCCAGAACGAACTGGGGCTGAAGCTCCATGGGGTCACTTACCTTGAGATTTTGGGGAAGGGCGGCGGCATTTTGTCCACCGTCAAGAGCACTCGGGCCGCCACCGAGGCGGAGCTGGCCGATAAGGCTGCCCTGGCCCTGGATGAGATGCTCCGGTTCGGCACTACTACCTGCGAAGCCAAGAGCGGCTACGGCCTTACCCTGGAGCACGAACTCAAGCAGCTGCGTGCCATTCACGCTTTGAACGAACGTCATCCCATCGATCTGGCCGCCACGTTCATGGGGGCCCACGCCCTCCCCACTGAGTATAAAGAAAATCGGGAGGGATTTCTCCGGCTGGTGTGCGAGGAGATGATCCCCGCGGTGGCCGAACAGAAGCTGGCCAAGTACTGCGACGTGTTCTGCGAAACCGGAGTCTTTACCGCTGAGGAGAGCCGTACCATTTTGGAGTGCGCCAAACAACACGGCCTGATCCCCAAGATCCACGCCGATGAAATCGATCCCATTGGCGGCTCCCAGCTGGCTGGCGAGATCGGAGCCATCTCCGCTGAACATCTGATTGTCTGCCCGCCCGAGGGCATTGCCAGCATGGCAAAGGGCGGTACCGTGGCCTGTCTATTGCCTGCCACCAGTTTCTATTTGGGTTCTACCTTTGCCCCCGCTCGGGACATGATAAACGCCGGCGTACCGGTGGCAATGGCCACCGATTTTAACCCCGGCTCCTGTCCGTGTCTCAATCTCCAGTTTGTCATCAATCTGGGCTGTCTGAGGTATCGTCTTACCCCCGAGGAAGTGCTCACTGCGGTCACTCTCAATGCCGCCGCCGCCATTGGCATGGCAGATCAGGTGGGATCGGTGGAAGCCGGCAAGCTGGGCGACCTGGTGATCTGGGACGCCCCCGACCTGGACTACATCTGCTATCGTCTGGGCAGCAACCTGGCGAAAACCGTCATTAAGCGCGGCTGCCTGGTCTGAGCATCCGTTCTGCTTGGTTCTTTTGCAGCGCACTTTTCGATGACCCGTTAAAATTGTCTTGTTATTGCTGTTGTACCGCTTGGTACAATTACAGGTCATTGACCTGCCGCACAGATTCCGGAAAAAGAGATATGGAAAGGATGGGTCACTTCATGGAATCCTTCTCCCCCGCAGAGATCGCCGCCCGCTATGCCGATGCCGGCGTTGTCAAAGTGAAACGCCCCGTTTCGATTTTGTTTGTGCTGGGCATACTGGCCGGAGCTCTGATCGCTTTGGGCAGCGCCGCCACCAATACAGCCGCATATGGGATCCAGGACGTCTGGACCGCCCGCACCGTCTGCGGCCTGCTCTTCCCCTTTGGCCTTGGCATTGTCGTCGTGATGGGGGCGGAATTGTTCACCGGGAACTGCTTGATTCCCATCTCCGTGCTGGACAAGCGCTGCTCATTGCCTCAAATGCTCCGCAACTGGGTTGTGGTTTACCTGTCCAACTTTGTTGGCGCTCTGTTTGTGGCGTCTGGCTGTGCCTGGTTTGGGCAGATGAACTATTCACATGGGGATTTGGCTGTCTACACCATGAAGGTGGCCGCCGCAAAGTGCGCCATTCCCTTTCAGAATGGGGTCGTCCTTGGCTTCTTATGCAATCTGCTGGTCTGCCTCGGCGTTCTGATGGCCATGTCCGCCAAGGACACCACAGGCCGCATTCTGGGGGCTTTCCTGCCCGTTTGTTACTTCGTCCTGTGCGGGTTTGAACACTGCGTGGCCAATATGTACTACATATCCGCCGGTCTGATGGCGAAGGCGGTTCCCTCCTATGCACAGCTGGCAGCTCAGGCCGGACTGGATCTGTCCGGGTTAACCGTCTCCCGTTTCCTGGTGGGCAATTTGCTCCCCGTTACCTTGGGCAACATCCTGGGTGGCGCTGCCTTGGGATGGCTGATGTGGTTCTGCTACCTGAGAAAACGCTGATTTATACGTTTTTGGGCTGGCTCTATAGAAGAGCCGGCCCATTTTATTACTCTTGTTTCGTCTGAATCCCCCTTCCTCCGGATATACTGAAGATGCGCAAAAGGCAACGGGAGGCTTGTTGTTATGACATTTGATGACCTTTATCATGACCTGATCCGGCAGGCGGTTCATGGGGCACCTTTGCCCCGGGAGATTCCGGAAGCAAATCCTCAACAGTTGGACTGCCTGCTCCACCCCCACCGCTATGCGCCTGTCTGGACGCTCTCCTCCTGTCAGTGCCGGGAGCAAGAACCTCCTTGTGCCGCCGCCTGCTTGTTTCAGGCCATCGTGCGCAAAGAGGACGGCACGATCTCCATCGATCCGTCTCTCTGCTCAGGCTGCAATTCCTGCCTGGAAGCGTGTCAGTCCGGTGCTCTTACCGCCAGCCGGGACATTCTCCCCGCGCTGGACGCCGTCAAGCACGCCAGCGGGCCCGTCTACGCGTTGATTGCCCCCGCCTTCCACGGCCAGTTTTCTGCCGATGTGACCCCCGGTAAGCTGCGCTCCGCATTTAAGGCTCTTGGCTTCACCGGCATGGTGGAGGTGGCTCTGTTTGCCGATATTCTAACCCTGAAAGAAGCTCTGGAGTTCGACCGAACCATCTATACGGAAACCGACTTTCAATTGACCAGCTGCTGCTGTCCGGTCTGGATCGCCATGCTCCGCAACGTGTATCATCAGCTTATGCCCCATGTGCCCGGCGCAGTGTCGCCTATGATTGCGGCGGGACGGACCGTAAAGGCCCTTCACCCCGACGCTTTGACCATTTTCATCGGCCCCTGTCTGGCAAAGAAGTCCGAAGCAAGAGAGCCCGATCTGGCCGGCGCGGTGGATTTCGTCCTGACCTTTCAGGAGATACGGGATGTGTTTCAGGCCGCCGATATCCATCCCGAGGACCTGGAGGAATCAGAAAAGGACCACTCCTCCCGTGCCGGGCGCATTTACGCCCGCAGCGGCGGGGTCAGCGAGGCCGTGCAAACCACAGTAGCCCGTCTGCGTCCGGATCGCCCAATCCAAGTCCGCACCCAGCAGGCCGACGGGATTCCGGCCTGTAAGGCCATGATTGAGGCACTTCAAAACGGCGAGCGTTCGGCGAATTTTTTCGAAGGCATGGCCTGTATCGGCGGTTGTGTCGGCGGGCCAAAAGCAATTCGAAACCGCCAGGAAGGCCGGCAGAACGTCAATCGGTATGGGGATGAGTCTGACTACCCCACCCCACTGGACAATCCATATGTGATCGAGCTTCTCCACCGGCTCGGCTTCGAGACGGTGGAAGATTTTCTCGCCCATAGTGATATGTTTGTGCGCCGGTTTTAAGCTGCCGGTCAAGGAACTGTTAAGACGGGAGAAGGCCAATCCAGGTCGCCTCCCGTCTTGCTTTTCCATGTAGGTCACTTGACTTTTGCGCCCCCCTAGGATACACTTTTTCTGATGTGATTTTGAATGGGGGGAGTTCGGTGAAGCTGATACAGACTCAGGTCCAAAAACTCAGCCAACAGCAACTGCAAAGTGTGGAGATGCTTCAACTGAGCACCTTGGAGCTGGAAGCTTACGTCCGGGAGTTGGCGCTGGACAATCCCCTGGTGGAACCGGAAGAATCCTTTTCCGTCCCTGAGAATCTTCCTGAAAACGAGCTGTTGTGCAAACTACGCTGGCTGGAGGAAAATGACCGCCAGAACCGCTTCTATCAACATGTGGGCAAGGAGGAGCTGGACCCATTGTCGTTGGTGGGGACGGAAGGCGGTTTGGAGGAGACCCTGTTCCGCTTTTTGTCACGGCAGATTTTCCGGTTGAATCTGAGCGAAGATACCGCTCAGATCGTCCGATATTTGGCCGCCTGTCTGGACGACAACGGATATTTACGGGTTCCTCTTGAGGAACTGTCGCATAACATTGGCATTCCCCTCTCCAAACTGGAGGAATGCCGTTCCATTTTATACTCTTTGGAACCGGCAGGTGTGGGCGCAAAGGATCTGTCTCAGTGCCTGGCCCTGCAGCTTAACCGGATTCAGGTGGACGGCCCCCCTCTGTCAATCGTCCAGAATTACCTGGATCTGCTGGCCAAACGGCATTATCGAGCGATTGCTGCTCAGCTTGGCATTTCGGTGGAAGAGGTTGAGGCAGCCGAGCGGACGATTCAGGAACTGGATCCCAGGCCAGGCGCCGTTTTCCAGCGGGCCGAGCAGGTGCAGTATATCCTGCCGGATGTCTTTGTCACGGAAGAATCAGGCCGCTTTGTTGCCCGCACCCGCCGTGGGGAACGGCCTATTTTTCACGTCAACCGCTATTATCTTGACTTACTATCCAAGTCAGATGACCGGGAAGTGAAGGAATATCTTTCCTCCAAGCTCCGTCAGGCGGAAAACGTCCTGTGGGCGATTGGCCAGCGAGAGAGCACCCTGCAGCGCTGCTCCCAGGTCATTGCCGACTGCCAAAGCGAGTTCTTTCGTCTTGGCCCCCGCGCCCTTCTTCCCCTGCGCATGGCTGACGTAGCTCAGAAGTTAGACGTTCACGAGTCTACTATCAGCCGGACCGTAAGAGAAAAATATTTGCAATGCGTCCACGGCGTCTACCCTATGAGTTTCTTCTTCTCCCGTCCCGCCACAGCGGAAGGAACGGAAGGTGGACTGGGAGGCACCGCCGCCAGGACTCTGCTCCGGCATTTGATTGACACCGAGGACAAGGCCCATCCGCAATCTGATCAGAAGTTGTGTGAGCAGATGGCCCGGGAAAACTGCCCCATCTCCCGTCGCACCGTAGCCAAATATCGTGAAGAGATGAATATACCAGGCGCTTCGGGTCGAAAACGGTCATAAACTGTCTCAATCCTGAAGGGAACTGCCGATCCCCTTTTGGCACTCCTTTTAGGATTCACCCGCTATCCCCTTGCTTCTGATTTTGCGGTGATGTTCCGTTGCTCTAAAGTCTCAAAAAAACATAAAAAAAGTCAAAAAAGGGCTTGCTTTTTTTTCCCAGATATGCTACTATACTTAAGCTGTCTGGAACGTTTTCCAAAGGTTCTTCCGGCAATTTCCGGGTGTGGCGAAGTTTGGTATCGCGCTTGAATGGGGTTCAAGAGGCCCTGAGTTCGAATCTCAGCACTCGGACCAAGCAGAGTGTTCTTATAGGATCTAAGTATCCTAGTAAGAGCACTCTGCTTTTTTATGCTTAAAACTGCATCATGCGGATTGTGCCGGGGCATAGTTGCGTGCTACGCCTTTTCGCGTTTCCATGCGAACATCCACCTCTGGAATATCCTTTCGATCCGGCACCTCGAACGCCCCAATGCAGTTGTAGGAAATGACCGCCTGTTGGGTGATAACATCCATATAAGCCAGGAGGATCACGGCAGATGCTTTACAAGAACGCAGTCCACCTGCACTCTGACCTGCAGCCGGGCAAGGTGCACTGTACCACCTGGACGAAGCGGCTGAATTTGGCACCACAAAGTGATGATAGCGTGACCAGTGGATTACAAAATAACCAAGTTTGGCATTGAACAGATAACGGTCTGGAAGCAATCCTTCCAGACCGTTATCTGCTTATTTTATTTCCTGCTCCGGGCAATCAAATTCCGGCGTATTAAAAAGCACACCAAGCGTGATTTTCAAGCCATCACAACGTTTCTTAATCGTCACAACAACCGGATGATTACGATTCCCATTTAGATATACTCTTTCCCGTGCCCTGAGGAACAGCGGCCAGATTGCTCAAGCCATTTGGGGAAGCCCCCGTTTGTTACAGCGTTTCGACAGCGGACGCTGTTGATGTGATCTGCGTTTCTAGGCAGAGTCGCAGGCTGTAACGATACTTATTTTTTGAAGGTAAAGGTGTAGGTAGCCGTTGTCTTACCATCCGGTCCTGTTATCGTTACCACGGCCGGCGTGTTGGTACTCACGGTCACGGGGCAGCGGCTGGATGCCGGATTCCCGTTGATTGTCATACTGGTAATCCGATCGGACATTGCGACGGGAGTCATGGTCACAGAGCCAAATATGGAAGAGACGGTTACATCATAGTCATATTCATAAGGAACGAACTTATTCGGAATCACATATTTCAGGCGTCCATCCGACAGCGTGTCGTTCGCTGAACTCTGACCCATTTTGTATTTGAAATCATGCCCCACCAGCGTGGCGCCTTGGAAGGTTACATTGCTCAACTGTGCATTCTTCTGATAATCAAAATAGAGATTGCTCTCGACCAGATCATTGGCTCCGGTGTTGTCCAGCTCGAACCGTTTGAATGGTTTCCCGTCGTACTGTCCGGTATATTCTGCGATGACCTGTTTTCCAGAAATCGCAAAAGCCGTCCAGTTCAGAGTTTCAAAGCTGTTGCCGTCTTTTGCCAGCAGAGCGCCATCTCCACGGCGGTCGTCCGAAACACTGTCCGGACCATAATTGACCAGATTTTGCAGACACTGTTCCCAAACCATCATATAATCGGCGCCCACGCCACAGCGGTTGTGGCCGGTGTACAATTCCTTGATGGAAACACCGCCGGCATAGATATCCATAAGCTGCTGATGCAGGGATAACAGCAGGTCCTGCCTCACGCCTTTTGCAGAGAACTGATCGGCAACCCAGTATCGGTTTACACCGTAAATGTCGGAGGAGAAGAGCAGGCCCAACTCCCGACTGTACATCATAAGCATGCCATCTTCGTGCCCGGGCAGCTGGAGGAACTCAAACTCACAATTTCCCAGACTCAGTGTATCGCCCTCGCTTACCACATGAATCTGAGCACCGGTATAGGTTCCGCTCTGTGTTGAAATAATGTTCTTATTGCTGCTGGTGTAATCTTTGCCATAGGTCTCAATGGTCCATCCCGTATCCATTGGTCCTACACGGTCGCACATATAAATATCCAGACCGGCTACGTAGGCATCCGGCATAGCGCCCTTATGATCCGGGTGGTTGTGGCCCAAGACAAACACAAATGGCTTGGTCGCAATTTCCTTGACCCGGTCAACCAGGGAAATTGTCGTGTTGGTGGGCATCAGCCCATCATAGAGGACGCCCATCGTGCTGCCTTCGATATAATAAGCAGCTGCCTGGAAATTGTCAAAGAACCGATACACCGTCGGATAGGTGGCCGAACCCGTATGTAGTTTGTC
This sequence comes from Lawsonibacter sp., assembly GCA_050251755.1. Classification (GTDB taxonomy): domain Bacteria; phylum Bacillota; class Clostridia; order Oscillospirales; family Oscillospiraceae; genus Lawsonibacter. The sequence goes on from JBFWME010000034.1 coordinate 15,264, forward strand.
GGTCGCAAAATCGTGCCAGGCCGGCCGGTCAATTCGCCAGATAAACTGGGACATGGGGCTGTCCTCCAGTCCATCCTTGGTCGCATACGCCTGCACTTCAACGCAGAAATAGACGTTGTCATAGGGGAAATCCTTATTGTTGTTCAGTCCAAACATGGGGTCTGTGGAATATCCGGGGATGTAGTCAAACCATTCCCCCCACTCGTCACTGAGCGTCACGCCATTACCGCGGTCTCCGATAAACAACCCGATCATGTCGGAATGGGAGATATTAAACGCACGGCACCGCCAATGCACGGTGGCTCCTTCCGTTGCAGTAAACCAGATGGGACGGCAGCGTACAAACTTCCGCAGGGAAACCGGCATGGACCATACCGGCGCTACCACGCGTTTGCCGATTGCTTCAATGATGATCCGTGCTTCCGTGTCAGTAATACCATCGGTCGGATTCAGCGTGGTGTTGGTACGTCCGCGCATAAAATTTCGGCCAACCAGGGTATTCAGTGCCGCGCGACAGTTCTTTGAAATCTTTTTATAATCTGAGAAATTGGAAAGGTAATCTTCGTTCAGCTCCTCCATATGGAATGCTGAGCAAAGAATGACTGCGGCATCCTCACGGGTCATAGCGGACATGGGATAAAAACAATCTTTTGAAGAATCCGCGGATAAAACGCCCATATCCAAGGCGCATTCAATCGCCTTGACATAATCGTTCCGCCCCGTTACGTCATAATAATTGCGGACTCGCTCAGTTTTTAAGAAATTTCCTTTTTTATCAATGTCCGTGCCGTCGTCCATAGAGCCGTTATAATGATACCAGCCAAAATAGTAAGCCAGGCGGCTCATAAAATCTCCGCGCGTCATGGGACTGTCCACATCAATGGAATGCGCCCCCGCGGTCTGACCTGTGTGGAATTTGACGGTATAAGAGGTATTCTCTAATTCCCATGTAATGTCCACATCATTTCCGCCCACACCGTCGCGCATGACAACGACACCATCCGTATCGACAGAAACAAAATGCTTGTTGCTGGAGCGCCAAGTGCCCTCTGTCTCTACCGTTCCATTCACAACCGCGACCAGCTTTACAGGTTGTATAAATTCCAACGTGTAGGTCTGATTCTTCATATTGACCTTGCCGCCGTCAATGTAAATGCCTCCTTTGAGGTTTTTGGCATAGGATTCATCTTTCGACGTGGAGGAAGTCGAATCGGCAAACACCGGCAGAATGGAACTTAGGCTGATTGTTGCTGCACCGACGGCCATTCCTTTGATAAACTGGCGTCTGGTAATTCCTCCCTGCTCAGAAGAAACTGCGGGTTCCTTTTTTACGTCATCCATGTTGTTTTCTCCTTCTTATCTTATTTTTATTGCGTTTCCTGTTCTTCTTTTCGCTTGAGTCGTCTATGGAACAGCAATTGACACAATAAAGTGCTTATCTCAAACAGAATAATCATTGGGAGTGCCACCATAATTTGAGAAACAATGTCCGGCGGAGTGATAACGGCGGCAACAATGAAGATGATCAGAATTACATATTTTCTTTGTTTCCTTAAAAACACCGGATTTAAAATCCCAATCATCGTCAGTAGCACGGTGACTACCGGTAATTCGAATACAACTCCGAATGTGATCAATGAAGTAGCGACAAAGTTGAGGTAGTTCTCGATCGACACCATAGGAGAGATGATATCCGGATCCTGAAATTGTGCAAAAAACTGCATCATGACCGGTAAAACGATTATAAAAGCAAAGGCCGCGCCGGCGGCAAACATGACCACACCGAACGTCAATATAACAAAGACCGCCACGCGCTCTTTCTTGAAAAGTCCCGGTCGGATAAAATTCCAGATCTGATATAAAACAACCGGACAGGTGATCACAATTCCACCAATCAGGGCAAGCCGCAAATAGGAAATTACCAGTTCTGTGGGTGCAATATAAACAAACGAAAATCCGCTTGCCTTTTGAATCAGCTGATCCACAAACCATTTTGTCTGGGACATACAGACGCCGAATGCCACGAGAAAAAGGCAGGCGCAGATCAACAGACGTCTCCTCAGTTCCGTTAGATGGGAAACCAGAGACATTTTTTTCTCTCCCTGCACTTTTTCACGCCACTGCACAAACTGTGCCCGCCATTGCTCCCAGCCTTTCGTTGTTTGCCCCGGGGACAAGGCCTCTGTTTTACTGCTCATAATATCCCTCAGACTTTCGCTTCTTCCGAAGGTCCTTCCTTCTCTGCCTTTTTACTGCCCTTTTTGAAATTTGTAATGGTCTGCCCGAGTGCCTTACCCAACTGTGGGAGCTTTTTTGGTCCAAAAATTAAAAGTGCAATGCACAAAATGATTAACAGTTCCTGTGTCCCGATCTTTCCCACGCAACATCATCCTTTCGATTCTCGTTCCGGTTTAACGTAACGTTTATACAGCTTCGACATGGTCAGCGGCAGCCTCTTGGGTAGCCTGCTCCTGCACGGTTACCTCCTGCTGTACGGAGGCGGCCGTTTCCTTCTTCGGTTCGTCGTCTGAATCCCAGTCGCCCTCAAAGGAATTTACATAGTGCTTAAAAGACCCAATGGCCTTGCCTGCCAGCCTTCCTAATTCAGGTAACTTAGATGGTCCAAAAATCACCAATGCCACTGCCAGAATCAGAATGAGCTCCGTTGTTCCAATTCTCATAGTTCTGTCTCCTTTCCTGCACATTTGTTGCAAAGAGGGGTCGTCCCATTTGCTTTTGCGTGCTTACTGAAAAAATTGTATGCGAAATCAACAATTAAGTATAGAACCATTTTTATAAATTTGTTTGTTTTGTTAACGGAACTTGCGGCAAGTGTGAAAAATGTTCATCCGTCGCTTCAAAACCAAAATTTTGTTTCGTTTACACGTCAAAAAAGCCAAAGATTCGACAGGCCGTAAGGCAAAAAAATCCCGCCCGGGTCACTCCTGCAATCAAGAGGAGAGACCGCGTGAGCGGGATTGGAACAACTTATTCTTATGTTAGTGCGGATTTGACCTGCTGGACGAGTTCAGACCCGAAGGTTTCCGACAAATAATCTTCCACGCCCTGGCCGATGATATTCCGCATTTTTTCCCGCTGCTGGGAAGAAAACGGAATGATCTGCATCCCTGACGACTCAAACTGCCGATATCCGTTTGTGAGATACTCTTCTTGCAGCGCGGTGGTTTCTTGAATGGCGTCGTCTGCAGCAGAAACTATAAATTGCTGCTGATCTTCGGTAAGACTTTGTAAAAACTCCTGGTCAATATACATCAAGTCCATATAAAGTTTATGGTTCGTCATAATAAGATATTTCTGCTGTTGATACAACCGGTTGCCAATGATGCTGGGAAGCGTATTCTCCTGTGCATCCACGATTCCCTGCTGCAGAGCCGTATATACCTCTTCAATCGGAAAGCTGAGGGTGTGCGCCCCTAATTGTTCCCAAACGCTGCTTTCAATCCCCGTGGAAAATACCCTCATATGTAATTTAGAGAAATCTTCCACACTTACTACCGGCTGATTGCTGGTCACGACCCGGAAAAGAGGAGGCATAATGCCTAAAATTTGGACTCCGGCCTGCGCACATTGTTCATCCAGAATTTTTCGGACCGCCCCCCCCTCCTGCAAACTGCTTTCCAACTGATCCAAATCCACCTCTTGCATGGAAGGCAGCCACTGAATCACTGCCAACGCATTCGATGGACCCACACCCAAACGCATTTCCACAGCACCGTTGCCGAAGGAATTCGTCGCATCTGTCCAATTTCCCAACGTATTGTTTGGGAAAATATCCACCTGCATCTGTCCCCCGGATAATGATTCCAGCTTCTGTTTAAACTTCAGTGCCAATTCTTGTGTCAGGCTGTTTTCCGATTCCGAATGAGTCAGCAGAATCACCGTGGTTTGCGACGCATTGTCTGATGCCCCTGTTTGTTCAAACAGGGGCACGGCTTGTGCATCCCTGCATGCGGACAGAAACGCAACACTACAGATCCAAAGGGAGAGCAACAACCAAAATCTCAATTTATTCATTTTTGCTCCTTTAGATGCCGTGCACGAAATTGACCGGGGGTTTCCATGGCATATTTTTTAAAGACTCGTGCAAAGTTCTGGGGAGAGCTGAATCCGGTCTTAAAGCCGATTTCCGCAATTGTGTAATGTGTTGTCACCATCAGGGCTTTTGCTTTTTCCATTCGGTACTGATTTAAATAATCCAAAAATCCGGGAGGCTGATACGTGACAAATAGTTGTGAAAGATAGGAACTGCTGATCCCGCAGGACCGGCTGACGGTATACAGTGAGAGATCCTGATCCGAATAATGGCTTTCAATATAATCCTTTGCCGTTTCCAGATGCCGAAATTGTTTCTTGCCCGCCATAGAAGAAATCGTTTTAAGTGCTTTCCTGCAAAATTCAAATACGGCCTGAGGACGCTCGTCATTTTCTCCCAGATCAGGGATTCCCTCTTTCAGCCAGTCTCTCTTTCCCAGCCAATCTGTTTTGGAATCAATGTCAAAGTGGATCAGTCTTTCCAAAAACAGATCCACAATGTTCTGATAGACCTGAACCGCTACCTCTGGGACGTTTCTTACATCGTCAATCAGCTGCCGCAGCTCTGTTAGGTCCGGCTCCGCTGTTTTCATTGCATTGTGCAAAACCTGCTCCGTTTGCTGGCGATATAAATCGAGTATATCCGGTTTGCAATCGGTTCCCTTGGCATAGTATACACGGTGCTGTAGATTGCTTTGGGCATCCTGCAGGGCGTGGCGCAGCTCTAAGATGTTTTGATAGATTCGGCTGCTGCCTACTTCCAAAAACGCATTCCGTTCCCCAGCCTTAGCTTTGATGTATGCGTAGTATTCCTGTATCCAGCCTTTAATTTTGGCGATTGAGCAGTCTGAAGAAAAGTGGAGGATTAACGTCTCTCTGTTTTCTTCATCATTCAGGACGCACAGGAGTCCTTTGTCCTGCCAGTATGTGGTGCTCATTTTTGCAAACAGGATTTTCTGAAGCTCTTTTTCCGATTCCGTAGGCACAGTACCTGCATGATTCAGCCAACTCAACAGCAGCACTTGGTACATTCCTTCCATAGGGAATGGTGACCGAATTTGATGCAAAATCGACTGAATCCGCCCTATATTGGATTCTTCATGATTCAATATAGATAAAAACAGCTTTTTGGTCACGGAATTTCCAACTTCCGCAAGCATATTTGTTAGGGTGATGCGCTGCTGTTCACTCTCTTGATGAATCGTTTCAATCAGCTCAAGTTCGTTCGCCGCATTCCCGGTGCAAAGATCCGCAGCATGGGTATCCGCGCGTTTGGTTATGGATGAAATTACATTTTGAATCGGATAATATACAAACCGGATCAAGTATAAACTGGCCAAAGCCAACAATAAGAGGACGGCCGCCAAAAAGGGAATCATAAAGAACGGCCCATCCGTCCAAGAGATATGTAGAATACTGCTGTCAACCTGCAGCACATAGGTCAGGCCCTCAATCCGTGACTCATACGTCAGAAAATACCCGGTATTTTGCCCGGCGATTTTACAAAGTGTCTTTCCGCTCCCCAGATTTTTTTGGCTGGAGATGAGACAGTCTGACTGCTTTGGATAATTGACTTGCTGAGCGAAAATAGGAGTGCCCTGATAATAGATATATATTTCACCCTGATTTGGGATTTCGGGTTTGACATACGCATAGAGCTTTTCGGAATCCAGCAGCACACACATAATCCCAAGCGCCTTCCTGCTGGGAAAGTGATCAAACAGATACAACCGACTGCCTTTTTGGAGCAGGAGCGGCGGATTTTCCGTTTCCTGGGATTGCAGCGCATATGCGCCGAAAAGTGTAGCTTCTGAACTTTCCAAGCGGGGCGTAATAGATTTATCCGAGTCGATAATGGTGTCGGCCTGTGCCAGATAAAGCCATGCCTTTTTCATATAGGTATTCCGCTGTACAAGATTTGACAGCCGCAAAGCCGTGTTCAACACCGGAAGGTCCTGGTATAGATTTCCGTTTACCAAAAGCCGGTTGCAGTCTGAATTTTGGAGAAGGTCCTGTGCTTGTACGGTAACGGAGTCAATTGCCTGATTGATTTTTTCACTGGCTGCACTTAATTTTGAAAATCCCGCATAAAATACCTGTTCCCGATATTGTTGCACATACAGATGTTTTATAAAGGCATAGGATAGAATTAAAACCAAAAGCGTCAGGATCAATTGGACGGAAAATGTTTTGGCAAAAATGCTATTGAAGCGAAATCGTTTTAATAACCGGTATTTGTTTCTCATCCCGTGCACATCCATGTTCGCGTCATTTCCCCCCAACGATTCAAACTTCAACCATCTCAAAAAAGATTTTGTAGCAAGACAGTGATCTAAGGCAACGCCGTATAAAAAAGAGAATGTACGATCGTTGCGGAGTCTGCAAAAGAAGCACGTAAGTAAACAACGAAGCCTGTCCGGACTGAGCGAGAGATGGGGACAGGTTGGATAAACTTAGTTGTTTTTATTCTACCATATTTGATTAAAAAATACAAAAGAATAGATTTGAGGTTCCGATATACTCTGGAACCAGACCAGACCTCTGTGTGCTCCATGAGCTAGGTTGTCACAGCCGAAGTCAGCAATTCGGGTTATGGCAAACTCCGGCCAAAAAATCCGTCGTTCTTTGAACGACGGATTTTTGTCTTCTCTGCATTCATGACGGTTTTCAAACGCATTTTCGCATTCCGAGAGATCCGATGAATAAAGCGCTTTCACGCCAGAGTATTATGATTGAGGAATTTGAGCTTTGGCCATATCAATCATTTTTTTGACCATCCGACCCCCGATAGGCCCGCCTTGCTGGCCATTTACACGGCTAGGAAGGTCACCTTTATAGTGGTCGTTATTTTCTTTCACGTATTGTGAATGACCAACTTCCTGTGCGCATTCCAATTTGAATTTTGTCCACTCGCTATTTGGAGCCGCACTGCGGTTATTACCAGCCATACTGACTTTCACTTCCTTTCGCTCTTATTATCTGCATCCACAAGTAAAATAAGAAGTGAAAAATACTGGCAAAGTCATTTGAGCATTTTAAGAAATTTTCGAAGCGGCATTCATATATATTTCCAACCTTGATACGCTCACTCCGACTGCGAAAAGATCCATTTGCCAATGACACATGGATCTTTTCGATCAGCAGACAGATCCCTTATTCGCCCGTACGCCGGCTTTGATTTGATACAAGAAAGAACCTGTTCACAATACCTGGCTTTGACTTCTCATTGAACCATGGATCCGCGGCGGCTTATCCCGGTTTATGCCCGGGGGGCTCCAAACTTCTTCTCCCATTCGGCCTCACGAAATCCCACCAGCACAACATCATCCCATACCAGGATAGGGCGTTTCACCAGCATTCCATCGGCTGCAAGCAGAGCAAACTGCTCATCCTCACCCATAGAGGGCAATCGAGCAGAAAGGTTCAGCGCCTTATATGAAAGCCCGCTGGTGTTGAAAAATCGCTTCAGCGGCAGGCCGCTCTCTTTGTGCCAAGCCCTCAGTTCAGTCTCGTTCGGGTTGTCCAGCTTGATGTCTCGGAACTCATAGCTAATCCCCCGAGCGTCGAGAAACGCCCGCGCCTTTTGGCAGGTCGTACACTTTGGATAGCAGACAAATAACATCACGTTACCCTCCATTTTGTGGAACTTTCACGTTTGTACCGCATAAAAATTCTTACTGGGAAGCAAACACTCTATTGCGCTGCAGGCTTGGCGTTCTCCTTTTTCCGCAGAAGCTTTATTCCAAAGACGATCAAAAGGATTCCCACCGTAATATTCAGAATTTGTACGGCAATCTGCGGCAGAAAACCGCTTAGAATGCTTCCGAACCATGCGACGGCCGTTAAAAAAATGACCGTGGCCATAACGCAGCCAACCGCAAAGAGGAACAGCTGTGTTTTATCCCACCTATATTCAATGATTTGAGTGGAGAACATGCCGCTCCAAAAAACAATGGTCAAAGGATTGGATGCCGTAAACAGCACCCCCTGAACAAACAGGTTCTCACTTGTCGTATGCGAAAACAGCGCAACGTTGGGCAGAAGTGACACATGAAACACGCCCAAAATGGTATTCAGCCCAAACAAAATCAGCACCAAACAGCCCGCTAGCTTGACCCAAGCGGTAACTGCTTTTCGATTGAGAATCGCAGCAACGCCAACACAGGATAGTGAGATATACAGCGCGTCTATCAGTGCAGCTGCAGCCACAACGTGCAGGCCGCCTGCAAACCCATGTGTCGTAGCGGTGTTGAACACGAAGAAACACACGGGCCCAACTGCAAATTGCAGCAGCATCCCAAATCTAAGGCCCTTCCAAATCATAAGCAAACCCTCCCCAGATAATCGGTCTCTTCTTATTCCAAGCAATCATGTAAGTCTATCTTCCAATCGGAGGACACGGTTTGGATCCCGTGGATTGTGGCAAGCGACATTGTATTTCAATGGTAACTCTGCCGGACAGAGATGTCAAATCATCTTTTTTGTTTAAAGTGCAGGTTTGTCTTTTGACGATTGCCCGGAATTCTGCCGTCCGTTGATGGCATACTTCCTTATCTTCTCATAAAGCGTAGACAGAGAGATGCCTAATTCCGCCGCAACCTGCTTTTTCTCCTCCAGAGAAGTACCACGGCGTTCCAATGCATTTTGGATCATCAGCTTTTCCATCTCGGCCAAGGACATTTCGCTGAGATGCCAGAACGAAGAACCGGTTTCCCGATCGCCCAGAACATAGAGAGCGTCGTCCTGATGGACAATGGGTCCGTTCCGGTACAGAAGAAGCCGCTCTGCCGCATTCTCCAGTTCCCTTACGTTACCGGGCCAATCATAATCCATAAAAATCTTCATGGCATCCTTTGAAATGGAACAGGGAATCCTTCCGCCACTGTGCTTTTTCAGCATCTGCTCCAGCAGGAGAGGAATATCCGTCCTGCGCTGTCGCAGTGGCGGGATCTCAATGTGGATTACGTTCAGACGGTAGTACAAATCCTGGCGGAACTTACCCTGTCGGATTTCCTCCCACAGATCCTGATTGGTGGCCGCTATGACGCGTACATCCAATGGGATGGTCTTAGTCCCACCCAGCCGTTCCACTTCCCGTTCTTGGAGCACCCGAAGCAGTTTGGCTTGAAGAATGATGTCCAAATCACCAATCTCGTCTAAAAAAATACTTCCGTGCTGCGCCAACTCAAATTTGCCTGGTTTTTCCTTCTGGGCACCGGTAAAAGCTCCCTTTTCATAGCCAAATAATTCGCTCTCCATCAGTGTACTGGGAATGGCGGGACAGTTCACCCGGATGAAAGGCGACTCTGCCCGGGCACCATAACCGTGGATCGCGTGGGCAAAAAGTTCCTTGCCGGTACCGCTCTCTCCTGTGATCAGGACAGATGCGTCCCCCTTGGCGGCCTGGACAGCCCGATCCACACAGGAGCGAAAGGAGAGGTGCTCCCCGATCAGATCTCGGAAGGTATGGGAAGAACGGTCTACCTGGCCAATCTTCTTTTTCAGCTGCTGTAACTCGCCTTCCTTCTCTTTCAGCGCCTGAACCAGTTTAATGTAGTTGGCCTGGTCATTGAAAACGGTGATAACCCCTACCATCTCACCGTTTTTGTTCAGAATGGGGGCGGCGTTGACCACCAAAACCACTCCTTCGCGCTCTTGGGGGCTATACATGTATCCGTAGACCGGGTGGCCGGTTTTTAGTACGGCAGCACAGGCGCCATTCTGCTGTCCATCCCAGATGCTATGCCCCAACCGTTGCTGCACAGGGACTCCTGTGATGGCGGCAAAGGCTTGGTTACAGAAAATATAGTTGCCCTTTGCGTCGGTGATTTGGATGCCTTCCGTGGCAAATTCTTCAATGGCACGTATGATCTCTTCGCTGAATTCGTGCATCAGAGCTCATCCCCCTCTCTAAAATTCCGGTAACAGGAATTATTTCCGATAATCGGAATATATATCTTTTCCCCGAATCTGTCAAGAGAGCATTCTGGTTTAAGGGGCAAGCAACTATTAGAAATTCCGAAAATCGGAAACTACACTTTTTTGAAGATTGAGAAAACCCAGTGTTTTCAATGGTTTTCTAGATATTGTTTTTTGGCATAAAATCTGCTTGATCAGAAAACAAGGAGAAAAAATCGGATGAGGTGCCTTTGGAGAGGGGGGTCTGCATTGTGTGCCAGGTCCAGTTGACTCTGTCCGGCAGTTCATGTGTATGCGTGGCTGAGTTTCTCCAAGTCAGAGAATGATCCAGCGAAATTTCAGTAAAGGAGCAAAAAACATGATAAATTGGGTATTCTTTCTCGCGTTTATCGGGGTTACCGCATATGTGGGGACAAAAGCCAGTAAGAACGTAGTTTCTTCAGACGACTTTATTTCCGCCGGTGGTAACCTGGGCCCCTTGGCAATTTCCTGTACGCTGATTGCAACCTGGCTGGGCACCGGCTCATTGATTGGCTTTGTAGGTACCGGGTACGCCTACGGAAGCACTGTGGTCGCGTTTACCGCAGGTTCCTGCGTAGCGGCTATTTCCATTCTGATTATTTTCTCCAAGTGGACAAAAAAACACAATGTTGCTACCATCCCCCAGTGGCTGGAGTACATCTACGGCAAGAACAAGTGGGTGAAGGCCTTCTCCGCCTGCTGCTACATCTTCATGTATTGTTCCTGGACACTGGGCTGCTCCACCGGCTGTGGCATCATGTCCCACAACCTGCTGGGCATCCCCACCTGGCTGGGCTCCATTGTCTGCTGCGCCATTATTGTTGCCTTCTCCATCACCGGCGGTATGTACGCGGTGGCTTGGATGGACGTGTTCCAGCAAATCATTATGGCCATCGGCATGCTGCTTCTGCTGGGCTTCGTCATCAATAAAACCGGCTTCTTTGAGGGCGTCAATGCTGCCAACCTGGGCAATGAATACTTCAACTTCTCTCTGCCCAGCCGTGGCTATGTCATCAGCATCACACTGACCTATTTCTGCGGCAATCTGTTCGGCCAGACTTACTACCAGAGAATTGCCGCCTCCCGAGATCTAAAAACCGCCCGCATCGGCCTGGTAGCCGGCGGCACTGCTGTTTTACTGGTCGGCTTGTACTGCATGTTCGTGGGGCTGTCTGTCCGGGCTGCCGGTGCCGATATCACCGCCAGCGACGACACCGTGTTCTGGGCTATTCGCAACTGGATGCCCAACTGGATGGCCCCCGTATATCTGATCGCCATTCTGGGCGCTGCGTTTTCCACCGCTGACTCCGCGCTGAACTCCGCGGCCTCCAATGTGGCCCGCGACCTGTACAAGAATATCCTGAAGCCCGAAGCAGCCGACGGACAGGTTGTGAAGGTAGCCCGTTATGCCACGCTGGTTTTGGGTCTGGTGTGTCTGGGCCTGTCCCTGCGTCCCGTCACCATGCTGGTCACCATCTTCAAGGGCGCCCAGGTGTGTATCGTGGGCGGTATCTTCTGGCCCATCATTCTGGGTATGTTCTGGAAGAAGGCCACTCTAAAGGCGGCCATCTGCACCATCCCCATCGGCGCTCTGACCGGAATCGCCTTCGAGTTCCTGCCTAACCTGAAGGCCATCTTCGGTGGCGGCGCAATCCCCGCCTGCATCGTGGGCTTCTGCATCATGCTCATCGTCAGCCTGATCACCTCCAAGGAGGCCTGCGGCGGCGCTTATTACCGTGAAAAAATTAGCCAGTAAGCAAAATCTAGTTCAAATAAGGAGCAAATGTTATGAAGATCAAGAAGATCTCTACCATTGTCGTTGATATCCCGTTGACCCGGCCCCATGTGATGTCTCTGATGACCGTCAAGGAAGTC
>JBFWME010000035.1:0-27019 GCA_050251755.1 Lawsonibacter sp.
TACTCCATTCCGATCTTTTCCGCCAGCAGCCCGACCACCTGGTTCAGGTCCCCCTCAAGGGGCAGGCGGTTGAGAAACTGCATCAGTCTGCCGATGGCATTTTCCCCTTCATTCGGCGATCCGCCGTGGGCGCTGACGCCAAACGCCTCCACCAAAACGCCCGGTTCTTCCAAAGTGCAGGACACCTGATCCGCCTCCATGGCCGCAATCTGCCTGGCCTGCTCCCGAGAGCAGGCCAGCCTGGCAAAGGCATGGCTCGGAACAATATTATGGGCCGTACCGCCCTGCAGTTCCACCAGCCGGATCTCTCCCTGCTGATTCATCGTGCGGGCAAACACTTCTGTGACCAGGCCCTTTTCCCCGTTGATCACGGGGTACTCTCCATCCGGCGTGATCCCCATCACGGGGACCTCGCCGCCATGGCTGAGGTAATACTTCATGTCGGCGCTGCCCGTCTCCTCATTCAGGCCAAAGATCAGGCGGATCCGCCGTTTGAGTGGTACTTCCGCCTCCTTCAGCGCTTGAAGGGCATAGAGCGCGGCAACGGTGGGGCCCTTGTCGTCCATGGACCCGCGGCCATAAATCTTTCCGTCCGTCACGCGGCCTTCGTAGGGGGGAACGGTCCAGCCTTCCCCCTCCGGCACCACATCCAGGTGTCCTAAAACAGCCACCATTTCCTCACTCTGCCCGTATTCACACCAGCCAACCTGATTGTCCATGTTGCAGACCGAAAATCCCATGTTCTGCGCCAGGTCCAACATATAGTTCAGGCAGCCGTGGATATTTTGGCCATATGGATAACCGCTCTGGTCGTTGGTATAGACGCTGGGGATCCGGATGCAGCCCTGCAGGCTGCGAACCAGTTCATCCTTCCGTCGTTCCACAAATTCTTGTACATTCATAACATCTTTCCTCGTGCTCCGGCAGTTTGTTTCTTGGTTTACTGCCCCTTTTTCAACGTACGATAGCGCTTCAGCGCGTCATGATAGGCGGCCAGTACCGCACGCCGGGAAGACCCTCCGTAATATTGCTCCAACCATTCTTCCAGCCATGTCTCAATTTCGGAGAAGTGTTCCCCCACAAAGTACTTCCGCAAAAACTGATTGGTAATCTCCAGCGTGTGGGTACAGTCAAAGTCCAGAACCTCGTCCGTCTCTTCCTCAACCTCAAACGCCATGTAAAAAGATCCGTACTGTTTTGTAATGGCGTTATCCATATTGGTTCTGGATTCCCCAATTACATAATAGGTAGCCGCTTTGTTCCTTCTGCTTTTCGGTGTTTCCATGTTATCCGCCCTCCTATTCGGTCCCATCGGTTGTCATACGGTCCGGAACTGTTCTTTTGATTTTATCATGATCTGAGAACCCTTTCCAGACCAGTCTTTCAAAACTGTGTTCCAACCGAACCCCGTATTCCGGGAAGCCGCCACAGGAAAGCGGAAAAATTTCACAGGAATGTCTCAGGCGATACATACTCCAGATTCAGCGCTTCGGCCACCCCGGGGAACGTGCACATTCCGTCATAGCAGTTCAGACCGGCCATCAGGCCATGATCGGCCTTGCAGGCGGCCTCCACACCTTGTGCGGCCAGCTCCAGTCCGTAGGACAGGGTGGCATTCCCCAGCGCCAAGGTAGAGGTACGGGACACGGCGCCCGGTATATTGGCCACGCAGTAATGAACAATTCCGTCTACAAGAAACACGGGGTCATCGTGGGTGGTGGCGTGAGACGTCTCGATGCAGCCGCCCTGATCAATCGCCACATCCACCAGCACGGCTCCGGGTTTCATCCACGCCAAATCCTCTCTCCGCACCAGCTTTGGCGTGGCGCGGCCGGGCAGCAGCACGGCCCCGATCACCAGGTCGGCCTGCGCGATTGCCTTTCGAATGTTGTCGCGGGTGGAGTACAGGGTTGTGATCTGCTTTGGGAAGATATCGTCCAGATAGGCCAGTCGGCGGGCATTCACATCCAGAACCGTGACGTTGGCGCCCATGCCCACCGCAATCTTACAGGCGTTAGTCCCCACATTGCCGCCGCCCAGAATGACGATGCTTCCCCGCTCCACGCCGGGCACGCCGGACAGCAGGACCCCGCGGCCGCCATACTTTTTCTCCAGATACTTGGCGCCCTCATGCACAGACATCCGCCCGGCGATCTCGCTCATGGGCGCCAGACAGGGCAGCCCACCTTCCCGGTCGACGATGGTCTCATAGGCCACGGCTTTCACGCCGGCATTCAGCAGCGCCTTGGTCAAGGGCTCATCCGCGGCCAAATGCAAATAGGTAAACAGAATCAGTCCCTTGTGAAAGTATTGATACTCCGACGGAATCGGCTCCTTCACTTTGACGACCATTTCGGACGCAGCCCAGATTTCCCCGGCCTGCTCAACAATCGTCCCCCCGGCCATCACGTACTCCTCGTCTGTAAACCCGGACCCGAGCCCGGCACCATTCTCAACCAGTACTCGGTGGCCTGCCTGCACATAGGCGCTTACGGCACCTGGGGTGAGCCCCACACGAAATTCATTGTTTTTGATTTCTTTTACCAGGCCGATTACCATTACTCTGTTCCTTCTTTCTAAAAAGCTTTCATTCGCTTCTCTTACAATTCCTTATATTCCAGCACCTCCTTGGTCCTCTCGTACTCGTCGTAACACAGTCCCCGGTCTTCCGTCTCCATCTCCCCCACTTGATTGTCATAGGGATCAGCTCTCCAATGGTCCTCAGGCACATCAAAGTCACCCTGAAACTGAGTGTTTGCCACCATGCGATAGGGATCTAAATTTCCAAAGTAATGGAGCCTGCACGCCTCATTGTGTTCACGGACTGCTCCGCCGCCAAACGAGGGGTCGGCGTACAGCCAGCCATAGGGAGCCACATAAAACTGGGTCCAGTCATGAGCTCCGCAGAAGCCGGGCTCCGCCTTCCACCCGCTCTGCCAGCGTGCGGGAATTCCCGCGCAGCGGCACAGTGTAATGAACAGCAGCGCCTGCATGCCGCAGTCCCCCACCAGATTACGGGCGCACATCTCGGGAATATGTTCCAGCCCAAAATAGGCCCGCACGAACGAGTATGTGACCGTCTGTGTGATGAAGTCATAGAATCTTCTGGCCTTCTCCAACGGCTCCTCCACCCCCTGGGTCAGCGTCTTCACCAATTCCTTGATGTAGGGAGTAAACAGGATGTGAGGCGGCTGCTCCTCCGTGTCAAAGGCGGGCCGCTCGGTTGTACTGACCGGATGGGAGAGGTCCACATATCGGGCGGTCTGCACATAGGAAAACTCCACGGAAAACCCATGATTTTCTTCCATGACCTCCTCCCAGAAGACCACCCGCTGGGGCGCTGTCTCCGGGGAGATATGAACAGGCTCCGGAAAAACCGTTTCGATTTTGATGTCACTCTGGGAATCGCACTGACAGGGCAGCGGCAAATAGGCCCGCACCCGCTCCCCCTTGTGAAAATACGCATCCTTCATTCTCACGCTGGCCCGGCACCGGATGCGGCCTGCCAGCTGTCCCTTCTCGCGCATCAGCCGGATCGCCCGGTCCAGCCGCCCCTGTCCGGTATCCTGCCCGTCGGCTCCCATGGTTTTCACACCGGCCCGCTTTGCAAATGCGGCGTCTGTCTTGCACAGCGACTCAAAAAAGCGGTCAAAATAGCGGGGGATCCCATGGTCATAAATCCAGTCGATCTTCCAGGCATCCTCCAAAGCGTCGAACTCCATCTCCGTAAAATCCGGGATGTGCCGCTGCACCAACGCCAACGCCTCTGACCTGGAATAGGGGTAGTCACGGGACAGCCGACGGATCATCTCCCGCTGCGCGACCAGACATTTTTTCAGCGCCTCCGGGGTCCGCTCCGAGTTCAAATACCGGTCGATGGCGCGGACAGCGCCCTCAAAATCACCATGAAGTTTGCGGCGCAGCACGTCGTCCGGCAGTCCGAGGTGCAGGTACCGGAAATTCTCGTTTATGCTCATAGCAACTCCTTATCCATCCGTTTGGGCAGAAGGATCCCCCACCCGTTTCGGGCAGGTGAGGGATCCAAAACGATACATCTTCTTTGAACCAAACGTCAGGTAAACAACCTTAAAATCGCCCCCATACCCAGACCGCTAAAGTTGCCGATCGCCGCTCCGAGCACCCCCATCAGAACGCCGATGCCGGCATAGGAAGCATCATACGCGGACGCGACAATCGGTGCGGAGGCACTTCCTCCGATGTTGGCCAACGACGCGGTGGAGACCATGCACAGATCCCAGTGGAACAGTTTGGACAGCAGGAACATAAGGACAACATGGATCACCAGAATAAATATGCCATAAACCACCCACATGGGCGCGGAGAGCAGATCAACCACAGACGCAGTAGAGGCCAGCAGGGAAACCACCGCGTACAGATAGATATTGGAGAGTTCCTCCACCGCAGGCAGCTTGCCCAGCGGGGACAGCGCACAGATCAGGCCCAGGATGGTGACGAACACCGTGGTCAGGGTACCCTTGTCAAACATGCCAAGTCCCACCGCTTTCAGCGCGGTGTTGGCGTTCACGCCCACCCACTGGGAAATGGCAGACACCATCAGGGAGAGACCGATCAGGAAAATCCAGTCGCTGCTGGTTGCGCGTTTCTTCTCTTTGGCTATTTCGGCGTTGGCCGCGTCGGCTACGGCCTGGAGCTTACTGGTATCGGCCTGAACCGTTCGATTCCATTTTCCGGCATAGCGGACGGCCAAAAGGAGCAGCGCAATCCACACCGAGTAGACCACGGTGTCCACCGCCAAGGCGCAGCTGTAGGCACCGGGATCCACTGCAAGGGCGTCCTGCATGGCAGCCATATTAGCCGAGCCGCCGACCCACGAGGCGTACAGCGCGGCCACAGCACCCCAAGTATTGCTGCCAAGTGCACCCTTAAAAATCGGATAGCCAATCAAAAATCCGACAAACAGCGTGACCGTACAGCCCAGGAAGATCGCCACCATGCGGCCGCCCAGCTTTGCCAGTTTACGGAAGTCGCAGCGCAGCAGCATCACAAAGATCATGGCATACAGAAGGTTGTTTTTCAGCGCGGAGTATGCGGTGGAACAGGCATCTGATTTGTACATCCCAATGGTGCAGAACACCATGTTCAGCACATAGATCCAGACCAATGGCGGCACGTAGCCGAACACCTTCCATTTGGTATACTTCTCCGCGGCCAGCAGCGCACCAGCCAGGAACATCAGAAATGCAATATATGTAAAGCCATTTGTAATCATAGTTTGTCCTCCCTACTTCTCGTTGGATTACTTCTTTCCGTACCACACCGGTTTTTGATCTCTGTTTCCAAACTTCCCTCCTCTCCGATCTGTTCAAGCAATCGTTTTCTCCCGTTGCCTCCCCCCTTCTTACTCTTCTTGCAGCGTTGCTGATCCATTCAAAGTATATGGCGTACGATTCTTCCAATTGCTGGTTTTAATAAAAATAAAAAACCAGCAAAAACAAGAGGCACACGCCAACCGACGCGCCTTGCTTTCACTGGTTTTTATCTGCGTTGACATGACTGAACATCATATCCAGCATCTAAAGCAGCAAATTCATATTTCAAGGAAATTGTATCCTATTTCCACTGTAATTGTCAAGTCACAAGATTCATTTTTGTTAAAATAGACAAATTCGCCTTTGTACCTGCATTGTCGCTCACCCGTGGATCGCTTCACAGTGCCGGACCGAGGACACAAATGGGAGAAAGGGCCTGTCCCCGCTGCATGCAGGAAACAAGCCCCTCCTTGTTTCATTTTTTCCGCTCTTGCCAGACGTCAGACCTTCAGTTTATCCAGTCCCAGCTTCAGACGGCGGATGGCCTCATCCTTCCCGAGAATGTGGCAGATCTCCACCGCGCCGCCCGGGGTGACCGCCTTGCCGGCGGCGGCAATCCGCACCGGCCACATCAGGGTAGCGTTTTTTACCTCCAGCCGCTGGGCCAACCCCATCAGCCCGTCGTGGATGGACTCCTGGGTCCAGTCCGGCAACCCCTCCAGCATAGGAATGGTGGCCTCCAGCATATTCCGCGAGATTTCCGAGTTGGTCTTCGACTTTTTATTGGTGAACAGATCCACCTCATAGTCAGGCAGAGTCTGAAAGAAATCCACCTTTTCCGGAATGTCGGTCAGCCGCTCACACCGCGCCTGCAGCAATCCCGCAATGGCCAAAGCCGACAGGTCATCACCCTTTACAGTTAAACGGATATATGGCTCTGCAACCTTTGCAAACTCCTCCGGCGCCATGGTCCGAAGGTACAGCGCATTAAAGTGGGTCAACTTTTCCAAATCAAAAATGGCGGGGGATTTGGACATACCGGACAGGTCGAAGGCACGGGCCAACTCCTCCAGCGAAAACACCTCCTGCTCGGCCAGCTCCCCTCGGGGCGACCAGCCCAGCAGGGCTACATAGTTCAAAATCGCCGGGGTGAGAAAGCCCTGGGCCTTCAAATCTTCATAGGAGGGATCGCCGTGGCGCTTGGACATCTTATTCTGAGCGTCCCGCATCACGGGGGAACAGTGGACGTAAGTGGGCACTTCCCAGCCAAAATCTTGATACAGCAGATTGTACTTGGGTGCGGAGGACAGATATTCGCTGCCCCGAACCACGTGGGTAATTCCCATCAGATGGTCGTCCACCACATTGGCAAAGTTATAGGTGGGCAGTCCGTCGGCTTTGATCAGGACCTGATCGTCCAGCGTGGCATTCTCCACGGTAATGTCCCCAAAAATCGCATCGTGGAAGGTGGTTGTTCCTTCTTTTGGAATACGCTGACGAACCACATAAGGGATACCGGCCGCCAGCTTCTCGTCGATCTCCGTCTGACTCAGGTGGGCACAATGGCCGTCATAGCCCCCGGTGGGATCCTTCTGTCTCAATTGTTCCAGCCGCTCCTTGGTACAGAAGCAGCGATAGGCGTGCCCCTTCTCGATCAGCAGCTCCGCGTATTTGCCATAGGTGTCCCGCCGTTCCGACTGAATATAGGGGGCCACGGGCCCTCCTACGTCGGGGCCCTCATCGTGATCCAGGCCGCACTCGGCTAAGGTTCGGTAAATCACGTCGGTTGCGCCTTCCACCAAACGGCCCTGGTCCGTATCCTCAATCCGCAGAATAAACGTGCCTCCGCCATTGCGGGCGATGAGCCAGGTATACAGAGCGGTGCGCAGATTGCCCACATGCATATATCCGGTGGGAGAGGGTGCAAAGCGGGTTCGAACCGTTCCCTTTGGGATCTTGGCCTCCATCTCCTCAAAATACTTCTTATCCAGTGCCATATCGTTCCCTCCGTACGGCGGCCGGGCCGCCGGTTCTCCATTTTGATTGCTCTTTATTGTAATGCGTACGGAACAATGCCGCCAGCCTTAACGCCAAGAGTTTCAAGACCAGTTGACTTTGTTCAAGTACACCGATTCTGCGCCGTAAGACACAGAACCATTGCAGCGCACATTGGCGTGGTATGCCACCACCCCAATGGATATATTATTATAGGAGATTTTTCCTTGTTTGGCAAGGGAATGTCCCGGTTCTTTTCCCGTCTGCCCTCTTTTATGTAATTTTAATGTGTCTATGATTGCTTTTTTTTGGAAAATCGTCTATGCTATTAATAGTTGAACCCTTAAAAAACAGCCATTTTGGAAAAGGAGAATTGTCTTGAGCAAAATGAAATCCGGCTTTCATTTACCCCGCAGCCGATTTGGCCGGACCATTCTGAGTCTGGTCATCACCGTTGTCATCGGCCTGATCTATTTTTATGTCACTCTCCCCGCTTTGAATTTCCAAGCCAGCGAATTTTACGGCTTCCTCGGCTTTCTATGTGTGATCTATGTGGTTTCCGTGTTTTTGCTGTCTGGCGCACCTTCCGACAACGTTGTACGCACGCCAAAAGAAAAACTGAGAGAGTGGCTGCGGTTTATCAAGCGCAGCTGCCTGCCTGTGGGCGTTCTCTTTCTGGTTGTGGTACTGGTGTCCGTTGTGGGCCAGATCATCTCCATGCCTGTGTTCCGCGCGGCAGCCTACCGGGATCTGCTCACCGTCCAGACGGGGGATTTTTCCACCGATGTGGCCCAGATTTCCTTCAATGAGATTCCAACTCTGGACCGCACCTCCGCCGAATATCTGGGAGACCGGCAGATGGGCACGTTAAGCGACATGGTCAGCCAGTTCGAATACTCTGGCGATTCCACCCAAATCAACTATCAGGGCAGGCCGGTCCGAGTGGCTCCGATCTCCTATGCCGATCTGTTCAAATGGCTGACCAACCGCGGAAGTGGCCTGCCCGCCTATGTGGTGGTAGACATGGTCACCCAGGAGGCCACAGTGGTCCGCCTTTCGGATGGGATCAAGTATTCCTTCTCCGAGCCATTGAACCGGAACGTCATCCGTCACCTGCGTTTTCAGTACCCCACTATGATGTTCTCCACCCCCGAATTTGAGATCGATGAGGACGGCCATCCCTGGTGGATCGCCCCCCGTGTGGTGAAAACCATCGGCCTGTTTGGCGGCACCGACATTCATGGGGCCGTCCTGGTAGATGCCGTCACTGGGGAAAGTCAGTACTATGAGGAAGTCCCCACCTGGGTGGACACCCTGTACACCCCCTCTCTCATCATGGAGCAGTACAACTACCACGGCACCCTGGTCAACGGCTTTATCAATTCTATTCTCGGCCAGCGGGACGTCACCATCACCACCGACGGATACAATTATATCGCCATGAATGACGATGTATACGTCTATACCGGCGTTACCTCCGCCAACGCCGACCAGTCCAACTTGGGCTTTTTGCTGTGCAACATGCGGACCAAGGAGACCCATTTTTATGAGGCTCCCGGCGCCACCGAAAGAGCCGCTCAACAGTCAGCAATGGGTGTGGTCCAGGACCTGGGCTATGTGGCCACCTTCCCCCTGCTGCTCAACATCGCGGGTGAGCCCACTTATTTCATTCCCCTGCTGGACGCCACCAACCTGGTGAAGATGTACGCCATGGTGAACGTGGCCCAATATCAGATCGTGGCGACCGGCTCCACGGTCTCCACCTGCGAGCAGACCTATATTAAACTGCTTTCGGAAAAGGGCATCACCCAGCCGGATGAATTGCCCCAAACCCAGGTCAGCGGGACGGTCGCCGAAATTCGCTCCGCCGTTCTGGATGGAAACACCTATTATTTTCTGCGTCTGGAACAGGAGGACGTGTTCTACTCCATCTCTGCCGCTCAGAACCGCGATGTGGTCACTTTGAACGTGGGGGATCAGGTCACCATCGACCATGCCCTGCCCGCAGAAGGCCTGGAAAGCTCCATCCTGGACGGCTATACCCTCCAGATCAACCGCCGCGCTTCGGCCGTGACCGCCGCTGTGCCCGGCATCGCTCCGGCAAGTGCCGTCCAAACGGAATCTGCTCTTCCGGAACCTCAGGCGCCCGCCGCCTGATATCCCAATCGAATAAAACAAGAGCGCCGGAAACTCCGGCGCTCTTGTTTTATTCTCCCTTCGTTTCGCCGGTCCAAGCCCCGCACAACCGGTCTTTTTCCGTACGAGTCAGACGTTTGATCTGATACTCCCGGCGCAGTGCCGCCGGTTTGTCCGGCTGCTCCTCCGCATAGGCCAGCTTTAAGGGCCCTCGCCCCCGGGTATATTTCGCTCCCTTGCCCGACCGATGAACGTCCAGCCGGCGCTCCACATCATCGGTGATTCCCGTGTAAAGAGTACCGTCCCCGCACAACAGCATATAGACATACCATGGCATTGTTCTACCTCCGCCATCCGCGATGTTTCCATCCACCGCGGCATGTTCTCTGGGAAATCCCCTGCCCGGGATTTCAAAAAACACATCCAAGTAAACGGGTTGTCTTCGATTGCACGGCAATCGCCGTGCAAATCAACCGCAAAGGGGTTCCTTTTTCAGACATTATTGTAGCACACCGCCACGTTTGCGGCAAGGCTACGCTTTTGCTTGACGTTTGTCCCTGCAGCCTCAATCTGCCGCGTTCAGCGTGAACATTTTGTTGCTTAAACCATGTTTGCGTGGTAAAATGATTTGATATTATGTAGGTGTCACTTTTTGAGACGCCTGGAAATAAAGGAGCCAAACAAGAAGATGGACGAGAAGAAAGTAATGCTCTCCGGCATCCAGCCAAGCGGAGATCTGCATCTTGGCAATTATTTGGGCGCCATCAAAAACTGGGCCGCCCGAGTCAACGAGTTTGATTGCTACTATTTCATGGCGGACATGCACACCATCACGGTGCGCCAGGACCCCGCCAGTCTGCGCCGCCACACCCTGGAGCAGTTGGCGCAGTATATTGCCTGCGGCCTGGACCCAGAGAAAAACACCTTGTTTATTCAATCCCAAGTTCCTGCCCACGCGGAGCTTGGATGGGTGTTAAACTGTTACACCATGTTTGGCGAGTTGTCCCGCATGACTCAGTTTAAGGACAAATCCGCCCGGAACACCGACAACATCAACGGGGGACTGTTTACCTACCCCGCCCTCATGGCCGCCGATATTTTGCTCTACCAGCCCGACTACGTCCCCGTGGGCAACGACCAGAAGCAGCACGTAGAGCTTACCCGGGACATTGCCCAGCGGTTCAACAGCATTTACGGCGACGTGTTTAAGGTTCCGGAGCCCTATATTCCTAAAACCGGGGCCCGCATCATGGGTTTGACCAATCCAGAATCCAAGATGTCCAAATCCATCCCGGATGGCTGCGTTTTTCTGATGGAAAAGCCGGAGGACATCCAGCGCAAATTCAAGCGCGCCATCACCGACAGCGACACCGAGAACTGGGTGCGCTACGACCCGGAAGCAAAGCCCGGAGTGAGCAACCTGATGTCCATCTATGCCGCCGTCACAGGCAGAACCTTTGATGAAATCGAGACCGAATTCGCCGGCTGCGGCTACGGCAAGTTCAAGCCTTCCGTGGGCGAGGCGGTGGTGGAAGCCCTCCGGCCCATCCGTGAGGAGGCCGCCCGCATTTTGGCCGACAAGGCTTATTTGGAGTCGGTGTATCGGCAGGGCGCGCAAAAAGCCGCCTATGTGGCCGGAAAAACCCTGCGCAAGGTGTATAAAAAGGTTGGCTTCGTCACGTTGTGATGTGCCCATTTTTGAATCAGGCGGTGTCTGGGCAGCAGACACCGCAACCGAAATACAAAAGAGGATAGAATATGACCATTCAGCTTTCCGTTGTGGGTACTGCGGCAGCGGCTTTGCTGGCCGCGGCACTCGTGGCCTTAATTTCCACGCCAGTGGTTCGTTCTCTGGCTTTTCGCGTGGGGGCCGTGGACGTGCCCAAGGACAACCGCCGGATGCATAACCACCCCATCCCCCGAATGGGCGGCCTTGCCATTTTCTTTGGGTTTTTGCTCAGTGTTCTCATTTTTTTGCCTTTGTCCGAACAGCTGCGCGGTATGCTGCTGGGGACGGTAATCATCGTCATTCTGGGTATTTTTGACGACATCTACGCTCTGCCTGCAAAACCGAAATTTTTGGTCCAAATTATAGCCGCCCTGGTGGCCGTACTTGCGGGCAACCGTATCTTCATCTTGTCCAACATCAACATTTTCAGCAGTGACCCATATTGGAAGCTGGGTTGGCTGTCTATCCCCATCTCGGTACTCTGGATCGTGGGCATCACAAATGCCGTCAACCTGATCGACGGCCTGGACGGTCTGGCCTGCGGTGTGTCCACCATCAGCTCTATGACCCTGCTGGTCATTGCTCTGATGGTGTCCGAGCCGGATGTGGCCATCCTCATGGCCGCCCTTTCCGGGGCGTCGATCGGCTTTTTGCCTTACAATCTGAATCCAGCGAAGATCTTTATGGGTGATACCGGTTCCACTTTTTTAGGCTTTGTTCTGGCCACGGTATCCATTCAGGGTCTGTTTAAATTTTATACCATCATCTCCTTTGCCGTCCCCTTCCTGATGCTGGGCCTTCCCATTTTTGACACTTGCTTTGCAATCCTCCGTCGGGTTTCCAAGGGCCAGTCCCCCATGTCTCCGGATCGAGGCCACATTCATCACCGGCTCATTGACATGGGCTTTTCTCAAAAACAGGCGGTGGCGGTGCTGTACGTCATCAGCGCCATTTTAGGATTGTCGGCCGTGGTGCTCACCACCAGCGGCGTGGTCAAAGCCATGCTGTTCCTCATGGCCCTATGCGTGGCGGGCGGCATGGCTGCCAAAGTGTTTCTCAGCCATAATAACGGGGGAAACCACGCAGATCCACCCCCCAACGATCAGCCCCGGACCCAGATTTCCGGCAACGACAACTTCTTTGGCGAGGAGGATCAGTCTGAAAAATGAGCAAAATCAACGTTTTAACCGTGTTTGGAACACGTCCCGAAGCCATTAAAATGGCTCCTCTGGCCCTTGAACTGGCCCGTCGGCCCGGGATTCACGCCATGTGCTGCGTCACCGCCCAGCATCGCCAAATGCTGGATTCGGTGCTGGATATTTTTCAATTAAAGCCCGACTATGATCTGAACATCATGGAACCCAGGCAGACCCTGTCCACCATTACTTCAAAATGTCTCCTCGGCATGGAGGGCGTGCTGGAGCAAGCCAAGCCAAACCTGGTCCTGGTCCACGGAGACACCTCCACCACCTTTGCCGGGGCCCTGGCCGCGTTTTACCGTCAGATTCCAGTTGGTCACGTCGAGGCCGGACTGCGGACGTATGACAAGTGGTCCCCCTTTCCGGAGGAAATGAACCGGAAGATGGTAGGCGCCATTGCCGATCTCCACTTCTGCCCAACTGTCACCAACCGGGACAATCTGTCCCGGGAAAATATCACCCAAGGGGTGTTTTTGACGGGCAACACAGTGATCGACGCCCTTCAAACAACTGTCGTAACCGATTTTCACTTTGCCGAGCCCGTCTTAAATCAACTTGATTATGTCAACCGAAAGGTGATTCTGGTCACCTGCCATCGGCGGGAAAACTATGGCCAGCCTATGACCAACATTATGACCGCTCTCCGCCGGACCGCCGATGCCTTTCCCGAGGTGGAGCTGGTTTATCCCGTTCACCTGTCCCCTGTTGTTCAGGAGGCCGCCCACAAATACTTGGACGGCCATCCCCGTATCCACCTGATTGCTCCCCTTGCGGTGGACGAGATGCACAACCTCATGGCCCGATGCTACATGGTCATGACCGACTCGGGAGGGCTTCAGGAAGAGGCCCCCGCTCTGGGCAAGCCGGTTCTGGTCCTGCGACGGGAGACCGAGCGGCCGGAAGCCGTGGCTGCCGGCACCGTCAAGCTGGCCGGGGTCGAAGAAGCAGACATCCTCCGCTTGGCTTCTGAGTTAATTTCAGACCGGACCGCCTATGACAAGATGGCCCATGCTGTCAACCCTTACGGGGACGGCCAGGCCTGCCGCCGCATTGCAGACGCCATTCAGTGGCGCTTCGGTCAGCGTGAAACACCACCCGAGGAATTCCGGGCCTGACGTTGGCCCTTCCGCCAAACGCAAATGAGGTGATGACTTGGATCCGAAAAACAGACTTTTGATCGCCTTTGCTGTCATCGTTCTCATTGTCGGAGCCATGTTTACCAGCTTTGGCCGCAGCCTTCTCACTCTGAACACCCCCTCAGTGGTTCTCCCCGATGTCAGCAGTGAAGGTGACGATTCCTCTTCCTCCGGCTCCCAATCCGACTCCAGTGTGTATCAAAAGGTGGAAATCACCACTCAAACGGTTCAAAGCGTGATTGCCACCCTGAAGCGCTCAGACAGCTATTATCGGGAGCTGACTGTGGAAACGCTTTGGACGGGCGGCTCTTCCACCTCCTCCGTTCAGGTATGGATGGACGGGGGCTGGTCCCATAGTCGGCGTGTGCTGCCGTCCGGCGTAATTCGTCACGACCTGGTGGGGGATGGTATCCTGTACTACTGGTATGAGAGTGCTCAACTGTATAAGACCACTCCGGCGGACGAGCTGTCTTCGGATTTGTCTCAGCGCATTCCCACTTATGAGACGGTGCTCTCTCTGGATCCCAACAGCATCACCGCCGCCGGTTATGAATTGCGGGGAGAGATTCCCTGTATCTATGTGGAGGTAGTGCAGACGCGTCCGGATTGTTTGGAGCGTTACTGGATCAGCGTAGACAGCGGCCTTCTGGTGTCCGCTGAACTGGAACAGGAGGGGCAGCTGGTCTATCAGATGACCGCATATTCCCCTGTCACAGTCCCCTGTCCATCCTCCGCCTCCTTCTCCTTGCCTGACGGAACTTCGCTCCACACTGTGTCTTAATGAAACCAACAGGGGGCGGCCCAGGCCGTCCCCTGTCGTTTTATGTAGGTTCCTCCCCTTTTGTGCTGTCTCCTAAGCCCATAATGAGGACCAGCCCAAGGGCGATTACCAGTTCTAAGTCGTCTCCCTCTATCAGGAGATAAAGAATAATCAGCAGGAGCAGAATGTCTCCGGTATCAATGTCGTCCAGTTTCAGCGTCTTGAGGAGACTGGATAGTCCACCCCGTTCTTTTCCGGAAAATAGGGAACCAAGACCATCTTTTCCGGAAAACAGGGCCCCTAAGCCATCTTTCCCGTTCAAAAAGGAGGGCAGCTTGAATCCTCCGATTCCAAACGGATTCTGTTGCCCCGGCGGCTGACGGGGGCCCGGAGCGGAATATGGTCCCGTGGGCCGCTGGAATTGTTCGGAAGAAGGCGGGCCGTGTGTTTCCTGGCGAGGCCCCTCCCCGGCTTGCGAATCGTGAGATTCCTCTTCCACCGGGGCATAAGACGCGTCATCCGGGATATAACGATTATACACGCCCTTCCTCCCCCTTTCCTCCTATGGTACCCAGAGCCACCCGAATCAGCCGGGTTACACGGGCGATCTCCAGGGCCCGATCCAGCTTCGCCCGCCGGTCTTCCTTAAGGAAGGGGCGAAGGGCCGACAGCAGAGCGGCATTGCGCCCGTCGTTTCCCTGATACTCTTGGAACAAACGCATCCCCATTTGGAGCATGGAGGGATCGATTTGTCCCAAAAGCGCGGACAGATCCGGGATGGAAGCTGAGGCGGCCGATTGCGGCTCTGAATCATCGCCGGAACAAGGCGGTTTCTCTGGAGGAGAGGCTGATCCACCCGGAGCAGATGGTCCCTTTTCATTCGGCTGTCCCCCGCCTCCCGACAGAGAGCGGGCCAAGGACATAATCTGCTCCATGGCCTCGTGGTTTCCCAAAATGGAATTCAGCTTTTCATCAAATTCAGCCACGGTATGCTCCCTCCTCCCTCTTGTTCCAGAAGCCGCTTATTCCAACCCGGCCTTCTTCGCCTGGGTTCCGATCCGATCCACCAGCTCGGCTCCTTCCTTTGTGTTCATCAACTGATTCATCATGGCCATCAGTTGGCTGGGATCTCCTCCGGCCGCCGCTTTGGCCGCCTCCTGAACGCCGCCCCGCTGCTGGAGCAATGCCATTAGCTTTTGGGCGTCGTTGGATTGGGCAAGCTGCGTAATGGCGTCCCGATTTTTCACCAGTTCCGCCGCGGTGGCTCCTTTCATGAAAAGTTCCGATGGATGCTTCGATTGCACAGCGATCACTCCCAATATGATTTCATTCCAGTATATGCAAGGAGAACGGATAGGTGACAAATTTGAAAATCCTGGTTTTTTCCGACTCACATCGATCCTTGGTCGGAATGTACAGCGCCATTGAGACCCATCATCCCGACCAGGTCATCCACTTGGGCGATCTCCAGCGGGATGCCGAAGAGGTTTCGTTCGCCTATCCTCAACTGCCCGTCTGTATGGTGCCGGGCAACTGCGATGGCTGGACCGCAAATCCGCTGAAAAAGCAGATCACATTGGCCGGGAAGCAGGTGCTTCTCTCCCACGGCCACCTTTGGGGGGTCAAACATAGCTATGATGCCGCCCTGGCTGATGCCAGAGTGTCTGGGGCGGACATTCTCCTTTTTGGCCATACCCACCGCCCGGTATGCCAACAGCTGGAAGATGGACTTTGGATGCTCAACCCAGGATCCAGCCGCACCCATTTCGGTCTGATTCTTCTAGAGAACGGCCACATTCAGTGCTCCATCCACCCACAGCCCTGACCAAACGCTTCCAATTCGGACCAGGAGGTGACTTTTCTTGAAAAAACTGCTTTACATTCTATTCCACCGCTCCGTCCTTGTAGGCCTGGCCTTGCTCATTCAGATCGCAACTCTGTTTATGATGGTGGTCACCTTTTCCGAATACATCGAAAACTTTTACTGGTACTGTATTCTCATCAGCATTGCAGCCGCTTTGGCCATCGTCAGCAGTCGGATGGAGCCGGGGTATAAGATCGCATGGCTGCTGATCATCCTCCCGTTCCCGGTCTTCGGCGGTATTTTCTATCTGCTGGTAGGTGGCGGACACATTCCTAAACGGATTCAAAAGCGGATGCAGGGCATCCTGGAAAAATCCGTTCTGGCCCTTCGGGAGGACTTTAAGGCCGACGACTTGCTCCCGCTTGGCGGGGATGCGGCCGGCCAGGCCAACTACCTGGAACAGAACGCCGCCTGCCCAGCCTATACCAACACCGAAACGGAATATTTTTCTTTGGGTGATCTAGCCTTTCCCAGAATGCTGGAAGAGCTGAAAAAAGCCGAGCGTTATATCTTTCTGGAATACTTTATCATCCAGCCAGGCGTTTTCTGGGACAGCATTCTGGCTATTTTAGAGGAGAAAGCCGCCGAGGGTGTTGAGGTACGCCTGATCTATGACGACATGGGTTGCATGTTCAGCCTGCCCCGAGATTACGATCAGCAAATGGCCGCCAAAGGCATTCAGTGCCGGGTATTCAACCGCTTTGTCCCCATCATGACTCTGCGGCTAAACAACCGGGATCACCGGAAGCTGATGATCATTGATGGAAGGGTTGGCTTTACCGGAGGCATTAACCTGTCGGACGAGTATATCAACCTTCGGGAGCGTTTCGGGATCTGGAAGGACAGCGTCATCCTGTTGGAAGGGGACGCCGTCTGGTCCATGACCGTCATGTTCCTGACGATGTGGGACCACTGCTGCGGCCTGGATGAAGATTTTGACCCTTTCCGCCCTTCCGCTTCCCCCATACGTCCCTGGACCGGCTATGTCCAGCCCTATACAGACGCCCCTCTGGACAACGAGGCCGTTGGTCAGGCAGTCTATCTGAATATGATCGCCAAGGCCAAAAATTATATCTATATCACCACCCCTTACCTGATTATTGATGTGGCTACCAACACCGCTTTGTGCAACGCCGCCAAATCCGGGGTGGATGTACGCATTATCACCCCGCATATCCCTGACAAGCGGTACGTGTTTGAGATGACCCGCGCCCACTATCCCCCCTTATTGGATGCCGGAGTGCAAATTTTTGAGTATACGCCTGGCTTTATCCATGCCAAAAATTTTGTGGTAGACGACCGTTTTGCCACGGTTGGTACCGTAAATTTGGACTATCGAAGCCTCTTTCTCCATTTTGAGGATGGCGTTTGGTTGTGTGAGGCTCCCTGTATCAAGGAGATCCGGGCAGACTTTGAAGCGACCATGGACGTATGTGAACCCATTATGCCGCGCCGCTCGAAGCACCTGAACATTCTGCTTCAGCTATATCGCAGCATTCTCCGTGTTTTTGCACCCTTGATGTAACTGTCCGCAGGAAAACCTCGCATAGTTCCGCCGCCCGCAGGTGGCGGAACCAGCCTGTTGAAAAAGTCCTTTATACTTTTTCAACAGGCTGAAGCACGTATCTCCGAATCCTTCGGATTGATGGCTTTTCGATTGCGTGGCGTTCTCACCGTTTCGACCGTCTAAAAAAACCGCCGTCTTTACAGACGGCGGTTTTTTGTAGGCCCGGGATGGTTTCAGACGCTGCCGCCGGACCGAACCTCCTGATAGCTATCGCCCTGGTTGGTAATGCTGTTTGGCGGGAAGAACTCATTGACTGGGAACTGGACTTTGCGGAACAGCTCACAAGGGTCTTCCTGGCAGCTGCCGCCGTCACAGGGGCACTCTTTTTCTGGCATCCAATAGTCATAAACCGGAATGAGCAGTTGAGTATCCCGTTCCAGCCGGATGAGAGAAAACTGACCCAGGGTAACGTACAGGCGATGAATATCACCGTTTGTTACCAGTTCATCTGGGAAGACAGCGGCTACGGCATCCGGGATATCGACCATGCCACAATCGCTTGGGCGGCACCCACATGCGTCTACCAGCTTCAGGTCGAGAATCAGCGGATCGACCGCCTCTACCACTGCGGTAGGAAGCGTGTTCCCAAGCAACCCCTGCGGAGTCAGGGAGCCGATTCCATCGCTGGAGGAAAATACCTTAGCACTCCCCTCACTGCCAAAGAGCATCGTTCTCTTGTCAAAGATCGCCATGCCGGTTACCTCGATCGGGCGGGGTGCCCCCACAAAGGCATCGGCCGTAATGCGGTAAAAGTACCGCACGTCTACGGTATAGAAGCCACGGTTAAAGTTTACCGGCTCCACATTGATGTACGCGTACAGCAACTCGGCACATACCGCCTTGACGGATAGCGCCCGATCAATGGTCTGTTGAGCACTCAGACACGGATAAACTCTCAGGTCTTCGATACAATCCTTATCGAAAGATCATGCACGTTATAAAAAATCCTGTTCAACGCAAACGCAGACCCGCTCAATGAGCGGGTCTGCGTGTTTGTCCAAAAGACCTTGCAACGTTCCGTCTTTTCCCCCAGAGACATGTGCGTTGGAGGAAACACTTCTCAGCCTGCTCGAATAAGTGGCAAAGGCACCGCTTCGACAATCTCAGGCCTTTCCCAATGCTTGTCTGTTTCCGGAATGATAGATCGGGGTCCAGTCCACTTTTTTCACCAGAGCAGACAGCGAAATGGGAATGTAAGTAAACATAAAAATCGGGAACGTGAATATATAAACTATTTTTTTATATGCCGGAATTTGAATCTGTTTCCACTCGCAAAGAACGGTAAGGAAGCCATAGATCAGAAGGACAACATAAAAATTCAGGACAGCCGAGCAAATAAACTCGGTGGAAACGGCCATAATCCGTGACGTCATGTAAGCGGGCTGGCCCAAACAGGCCAGGCAAGTGATCATGTTAAACAGGATAAACGCCAGGGTCAACAGCATTCCGGGCGCTACGGTCACAAACATATCATAACAAGACCAGCCCCGGCAGCCGAACTTTTTCAAAAAATTTCGAAGCAGGGCAGCGCTGTAGTTGGCATTCACCTGATAGAACCCTTTGGACCAGCGCATCCGCTGATTCCAAGACTGCTTAAACGTCGTCGGCTGCTCGTCATAGACAATTGCCTTCTCACAGTAACCAATGCGCTTTCCCTTCAAGGCACAGCTCACGGAAAACTCAATATCTTCGGTCAGCAGATGATACGGCCAGCCGCCGTTTTCTCGAATTACATCTGCAGAAACCAAAAATCCCGTGCCTGAAACGTGGCAATTCGAACCGATCAGCATCCGTGGCAAATTCAGGAACCGGGCTTCCCGCAAAAACCAGATTGCATAACCGGCGGAAATCCAGTTGCTCCCAAAATTACTGGAATTGCGATAGCAGGTGATCGCGCTGTATTTCTTACTGTCAAATACTCGATTCATTTCGGCAGTAAATTCCGGGTCCACCAAATTATCCGCGTCAAAAATCATGTAACCGTCATACAAATCCTTCCCCTCGCGGGCCAGGGTATGAAACAGAAAGTCCAGCGCATAGCCTTTCCCCTTCTGTTTTTGGTTAAAGCGTTCATATACGATCGCTCCGGATTGGCGGGCCACCAAGGCGGTATGGTCGGTGCAATTATCGGCTACCACATAAATATCAAGGCAGTCTTTCGGATAATGCTGTCCTTTTAAGCTGCGTATCAGTTCTCGTATTACTCCGGCTTCGTTTCTGGCACAAATTACTGCGGCGTAGCGGTGATTCTCAGGGGTTTTCACCTGGACCCGGTGTTTTCTCCAGACCAGCCCAATCAGAAGATAAACCAGTTGATAAAAGTAAATAATCGCGAATAGGATAGCTAACAAGCCGTTTAATGTCTCAAGCAAATGAATCGTATGCATGGATATCACCTTTGATTTTTATTGCATAAAATAGGCTCTCAAATGAGAGCTGACTTATCATAGCACACCTTTTAAATATTTCAAGATTGTTTTGTAAGTATTAATAAAATATTAACAAACAGTTCATCGTCCAAATTTTTCAGCATCAAATTAACGAAAAAATGCTTCACTTTTCTTGGGAATTTTGTTTGCATTTACGGAAAAACCCGACCCCAAAACTACCGTCGGGATCGGGTTGTTTGAACACGCTTTTTATTGCGGGGGTTGCGGCGTTACCGCTCCCGTCAAAACTGGAAACTGCTTCTATTTTTGTGAAAACTTACCGGATTCCTCCGTTCGCCAAACTCTGGGCGGCCGCCCGTCGGACCCGCTCTTGTCCGGCTGCCCGTTCCTCCGCAGTGTTGTCGGCCGGGTCATTTGTGACCGCCGATATGCCGACAGGCCCCGCGTCACAAATTTGAGACTGCCCCACGATCCGCTCCACCTGCCCCCATTGAAACCGATGAATTCCTTCCCAGCGGATGCATCTGGTGGGCCAATCCTTTCCCCTCCAGCGGGTTGTTTTCTGTACCTCACGAATGATTAAGTTCTGTCCTTCCATTTCATAGCGGTGAACTTCAATCCCCCGTGACAACAGATAATGTTCGCTTCTTCCCATAGCGCACACCTCCCGTTCCACAGGCTATTCCGGAACGGTTGTCCCCTATGTATCGCTCCCCCCCTGCCGCACCAGGAACACTTCCCTGTGTTCGGCAGTTGCTGGTCCACATGAATTGCTTTTTGGAAAGGCGGTAGTTTACATGTCCGTAAGAGAATCCGGTCCGGACCTCTCCGGGATGAAAGCCGGTCTGTACCTCCGCAAGTCCCGGATGGAGGAGGGCCTGGATACCGAGGAGGTGCTTTCCAAGCACCAAAAGGCCCTGCTGGACTATGCCAGTTCCCATGACATCCATATCGTGGAAACGTATCCCGAGGTAGTCAGCGGAGAGTCACTCTATGCCCGTCCCCAAATGCTTCTTTTGCTGCAAGCTGTGGAGGAGGGGCGGTACGACTGTGTGTTGTGCATGGACCTGGATCGTCTATCCCGCGGCCGGATGAAGGATCAGGGCATCATCCTGGACACCTTTCGGGACAGCGCCACCCTGATCGTAACGCCGGAAAAGGCCTACGACCTCTCCGATGATTTAGATGACGAGTTAGCGGAAATGAAAACCTTCATCAGCCGCCGGGAGTACAAGATCATCAACAAGCGGCTGCGCCGCGGACTTCAGCAGGCCATCGAAGATGGCTGCTACGTAGCCAATGCCCCTTATGGCTACCGAAAGGCCGTGGTCGACCGCAAGCCCACCCTGGAGATCTATGAACCGGAGGCTGCCTTTGTCCGCATGATGTTTCAGCTCTACGCCCAAGGGTATGGCTGCATCTCCGTGGCTCGACACATCAACGTTTTAGGCGCCCGGCCCCACCGCGCGCAGGAGTTCTCCCGAAACAGCGTGGCCAAGATCCTGCATAATCCAACCTACATCGGCAAAATCATCTGGAACCAGAAAAAGCACATTCGAAAAGGTACCAATGGCGCGCTGAAACACATCACCATCGATCAGCCAAAGGATCAGTGGATTATCACCGATGGGCTTCATCTGCCGATTGTGGAACAGGAGCTGTTTGACCGGGTTCAGCGCATCTTGGCCGGCCGCTATGCTCCTCCCAGGCGGGACGGAACCGTGAAAAGTGCTCTGGCTGGTCTTGTTCGGTGCGTCAACTGCGGCCAGCATATGCAGCGCATGTCGCAAAAGGCTTGTTCCTACCTGCTGTGTACAAAGGCCGGTTGCTGTGCCTCCACCCAGTTCGAGCTGGTAGAGACGCGGATCCTGACCTATCTGGAGGACACACTGGCAGAGCTTCCCCTGTCTTCTCCAGCACCGCCATCCCACCCGGATACCGCAATTCTGGACACTACTTTGACCGCCGTCCAAAAAGAATTGGCGGCAGCGCAGCGGCAAAAAAGACGGCTGTATGAGCTTCTTGAGCTCGGAGAGTATGACATTCAAACGTTCCGGGAGCGAATGGAGGCGGTCCGAGAGCGGATTTCCCTCCTGGAGCGAAAAAAGCTTGAAACCGGCCGCGCCATGGAGCACGCAAAGTCAGCCGCCCCCGCCGCCTTGTCCGACAAAATCCATACCGTTCTGGATTCTTATGCGGTCTCTGATGCCGCTGGCCGTAACGCTCTGCTCAAGTCGGTGATCGATGTTGTCTGGTACCATAAGGAGAAAAAAGCCAGGCCCGCCGACTTTTACCTGGACATCCATCTCCGGCCCTTTTGAGCCGTCTTTTTTCTGGCGAACAAAGTTCTAACATGCGGTATCTTACTCTTTACATGAATCAAAAATTTTCATCGTGTGTATGCACACGGCCTCCCGGATGCTGCGCTCCTCAGTGACGGGGCCGGGCACGACCATTTCTGGCATATGGTTCCCTCCTATATTTGGATGGTGTGGGCGGTGCTCCCGCCCAATTTGGGTCTGCGTACATTCCATCTTATGACCGCCCCTGAATTTGGTGTCTGACCTGTAAGGCTTTGGAGCATCTTTTCTGTTTTTTTAGGCTTGCGGCTTTGTTTTCCAGGCATTATAATAGATCTTAGCAAGACTCTCCCTACCGGAAAGGAGCGTTCCTATGCCCAATATGGGATTTATTCAAAGTGAACTGGACCTGAAGTTTCTGGTCCTGTACATTATGGCACGGACAGCGGGTCCGATTACCTTCCTCCAGCTGCTGGAGCTGGCCCTGTGCGATGCGGGGGTAGACTACTTTTCCCTGACTCAGGCGGTCAACCACATGGTGGAGACGGGTCAGCTGTCCAAAGAGGAAGATCGCTTTTCCATCACAGACAAGGGCCGGCGCAACAGTGAAATCTGTGAGAGCAGCCTTCCCTATTCCGTGCGGATGCACTGCGACGAGAATCTGGTCAAGGTCAACCAAGCCCTGCGCCGAGAGGCACAGGTTCAGACCAAAATCGCGGACAACGAGGATGGCACCTGCACCCTTCATCTGCACCTGAACGACGTGGGCAGCCCTCTGCTAAACCTTGATCTGCTGGTCCCTGGCCGCCCCCAGGCCATTGACATGTCTCAGCGATTTCAGGAGGATCCGGCTGCCCTCTACCATGCTATCATCGGTCTGCTCAGCGGGCCGGACCACAAGTAAAGGAGCACTTCACATGAGAAGATCAGATCGGGAACAGGACCGGGAGTTTTCTTTGGCGTTGATTGACCGCTGTACATACGGGATCGCCGCCATCTCCACCGGCGAAGATACGCCCTATTGTCTGCCTCTATCTTTTGTTCGGGTAGGCGACAGCCTGTATTTTCACTGTGCGAAGGAGGGCCGGAAGTTGGATCTTCTGCGCCACAACCCCAGGGTATGCGTCACCTTCGTGGGAGGAGACAATCCCGCCTTTATAGCCCCCTCCACCTATACCACCTATTTTCAGTCTGTCATCGCCACTGGTACGGCGTACGAGGTTCCGGACGACCAGGAAAAAATTGACGCTCTGCGGGCGCTGTGCCAGAAGTTGACCCCAAACGATATGGGAGAACGCTTTGACCTGGCAATTCAAACGACACTGGGGATCACCGAGATCTGGCGCATTGACATGGACAGTATCACAGGAAAGGCCAAAGTAAAAAAATGATATACAAGGAGCCGCTTCACCGGAATTCCGGTGAAGCGGCTCCTTGTATATGGGCGTACCCAACCTGCTCCCTTTCCATGGGGCCTGCCGACCATTACAGCAAGCCTGCCAGCAAATTCAACGCCTGCCCCAAGTGCTCCAAATCCACACCGGGGTAGTTTACCACCAAAGTATGTGCAGACGCTGAACCCTCCCGCCGCTGATAATCGGATAAGAAGGACAATCGGATGCTCTGCTCCTCCGCCAAACCGGCCAGTTCCTCATCCGGTTTCCGGGTGTCCAATTCCAGCAGAAAATGAAGGCCGGCATCCTCCCGCAGAACTCTGGACCGGCCGGCCAGAGGGCTGGCTTGAATGGATTCCAGAACGGCGTCCCTGCGCCCCCGATAAAACACCCGCATCCGGCTGACGTGGGATTCAAAGTGCCCATCCTCTAAAAATCGCGCCAGGGTATATTGCTCTATGGCGGGAACCGTGCAGGAATAAAAACCCAGACGACTCCGATAGACGTTCATCAAGGGCTTGGGCAGCACCATATAACCGATACGCAAAGACGGGGCCAAAGACCGGGAGAAGGTATTCATATAAATAACCCGATCCGCCCGGTCGATGCTCTGCAGCGTAGGGATAGGACGTCCTGTAAAGCGAAATTCACTGTCATAGTCATCCTCGATGATATACCGATCGGCTCTCTGCTCCGCCCAGCGCAGCAGGCCTTGGCGGCGAGTGATGGGGGTAACGGCTCCGGTGGGAAACTGGTGATTGGGCGAGATGTGCAGCACCTGCACTCTGCTGCGCTCCACCTCTGCCGGATTAATCCCCTGCCCATCCACCGGAAGAAATATGCACTCCGCCCCGCTCAGCTCATACACCCGGGCCGCCTTGGAGTATCCAGGGTCCTCCATCCCGTAGATTCGGTCCCGCCCCAGCAGCTGACCAATCAGATTATAAAGATACTCCGTTCCCGCCCCCACCACGATTTGGTCGGGATCTGCCGAAATGTTACGGAACTGGTAGACGTGCCGGGCGATGGCCTGCCGCAGCACAAGCGCTCCACTGTGGGGCATGGCCCGAAGCAGCGTTTCTCCCTGCTCCGTCAGAACCCGGCGCATCAGCCTGGCCCACACGGAAAAAGGAAACCCCTCTGTCCCGCTTCCACCGCTTTTCAGGTCCAGCAGCCAGGGGCGAACCGGCTCCTGCTCCGCCGGGTCGGCTTCCTTTGTGTTTGGACGATCCCTCCGCGTCTCCACAGCGCTGACAAAATAGCCCCGCTTTTCCTCCGGGTGCAGATATCCCTCTGCTGTCAGCTGGGCATAGGCATTTTCCACCGTCACCACCGCCGTCTCCAGGTGCCGCGCCAGGGCCCGCTTGGAGGGCAGCTTTTCCCCGGCCGCCAGTCGTCCGGACAGGATATCCTCCTTAATGCAGCGGTAAAGATAGTCATATCTGGCCAGGTTTCCCCGGCGCTCGAAATCATAGGTCAGCATGTCGCCCTCCATCTGGTCTTATAAAAAAGTATCAAATTGGTTCTTTCTTTCATACCAAATATCATTAAAATACAATTGAAACCGAAATGCAAGAAAAAGTTTTCTTCTGCGCTCCGATCCCTCGCAGAGAATCTTCCAAAAATCAAGCCTTCGGCGGGCGGAGTTACGACTCTGTTCATGGACTGGCATGGCTTTCTCTGTGCATTGGTTTGGAACTTACAAAAAGCTACATTGGCTATGTCAGTTTACTCTCTGCCCGCCTTTGCAGCGCACGGAAAGGAATGGTTCTCCAAATGAAGGATACCAACATTCGCAAGCTGGTTCTGGCCGCTCTCTTCGCCGCATTATGCACCATTATGACCCTGGTGATTCAGGTCCCGTCCCCCATGCAGGGGTATGTCAACCTGGGCGACTGTGCCGTTCTGATGGCCGCCTGGACACTGGGGCCCATATACGGCGGAGCGGCTGCTGGAATCGGTTCTATGCTGGCGGATCTGCTGTCCGGCTATGCGTACTATGCCCCCGGTACTTTGGTCATTAAGTTGGTCATGGCGGTGGCGGCCGGTCTGATCTTTCGGTTCCTCCAGCGCCGCGCCGCTTCACACCTTCTCGTTTCCCAGGCAGTCAGCGGTGTGGTAGCTGAGAGCATTATGGTCGTCGGCTACTTTGGATATGCCGCTTTGTGGCTTGGGAATGGACTGGGTGCCGCCGCCTCCATCCCCGGCAATGTTGCTCAGGGGGTATTTGGACTGGCCGCCGCTGCCGTTGTATACGCGATGCTAAACCGCAGCCGCGTTCTGTCCCGCATTTAAACCCTGTTGGGTGTATAAAAAAGCGCTTCCCGTCTTTGATTCGGGAAGTGCTTTTTTAAATTTAAATCTACAACATGATAGATAACTGGGATTACAAGAATTGTCAGTCAAACATAGACCGTCGGTCTATTTCACCACCACATTCTCCTCCCCCAACCGTTCCTTCAGGTCGGCCAGCAGCGCCGGATGGATCTGACACCGGGTGCCCACCCGCTTCTTGCAGTCCTCAAAATAGAGAACGGCCGTGCTCTCCCCCGGAAAAAAGGATAGGGCCAGGCGCACCTTGCGCAGACGGGGATCCTCCCGATTTGGAAACCGGAGATACAGCTTCTCCCCCGCCGCAGTTGCGGCCTCCTCATCCAAATCGCTGAGCGGCCGAATGGAGTCCACCATCAGCTGTGGCTCCTTTTCGTCCCGGACGGAGATCTTGCCTGTGGCCAGAATGGCGGCATTCTCCCGGAT
Organism: Lawsonibacter sp.; assembly: GCA_050251755.1. Lineage (GTDB taxonomy): Bacteria > Bacillota > Clostridia > Oscillospirales > Oscillospiraceae > Lawsonibacter. The sequence continues at coordinate 26,519 of JBFWME010000035.1, forward strand.
GTAGCCGCCGCTCTCCTCCAGTACCCGGGAAAAACACAGCAGCTCCATAGAGCCGGTATCATCCTCCAGGTTGACATAAGCCATGAGGGTATTGTTCCGGGTGGTCCGGGTCCGATAGGTAGAGATGACCCCGGCAACCGACACCCGCTGATTGTCCCGGTACTCCTGGGCGCCGTCTTCCCGTTCAAAATCGGATAGAATGGAACCGATGGTCACTGCGCCCTTTCGATGGGCAGCCTCCCGATACTGGTCCATGGGGTGACCCGACAGGTATAGTCCGGTGGTCTCCTTCTCCATGCTCATCCGCTCCTGAGGACTGTACTCCGGCAAATCGGGAAGATGGAGCGCGGGCAGCGGCGCAGCTCCCTCCTCCGCTGCTCCCCCAAAGCCAAACAAATCCAACTGCCCCTCCACATTTCGCTTTCGCGCAGCGGCAATCCCGTCCAGCACCTGCCCATACACCTGCATCAGCTGAGAGCGGCGGTAGCCCATCCGGTCAAA
>JBFWME010000036.1:0-24872 GCA_050251755.1 Lawsonibacter sp.
TCAGGTCGGACACCGCCTTGACGGACTCCACGTCGCCGAAGACCTCGCCGGCAGAAACGCTGTCCCCCTCCTGGGGCAGGTTGATAAACACCACATCCCCCAACGCGTTCTGGGCAAAGTCCGAAATGCCAACCACGGCCACGCCGCCGTCCAGCTTCACCCACTCGTGGGACTTGGAATACTTCAAATCAACTGGATAGTTCATAATTGTACCTCCATTAATATTAATATATTAGATTTGACAAGTTCTCTTTCCGTTATACAACTACCGTCGCCCCAGCGGATTTCATAGCCCGATCTGCTCCAGGAAGCCCTCCAGCGCCGCCTGCATCTTCTCGTCGTCGAAGCAGTAGCGCATGGTGGTGTAGCCGGAACGCAGCGTCTCCACGTCACCGCCCACATCCTTGGCCCGTAGGATGCTGTCCGCCATCAGCTCCGCCAGTTTGGCAAACGCCTCCTTGTCAAAGCCGAAGCGGGTCATCTCACTGACGCCCATGCGTAGCGCGCCCGAGGCGGTGAAGCCCTCCTCATCCGGCGTGGCCTGATAGTTGACAATGATGTTGTTTTGCTCCAGGCGCTCCGCCACGTCCGGACCGGTGCCATATCCCACAGAGACGATGACCTGATGGGTCTCGGTATAGTCGTTGGCGGGGTCGCCCGCCACATCCAGGCCCTGGGCCTTCAGACATTTGGCGAAGTACTTGGCATTTTCAATGACCGCCCTCTGGTATTGGTCTTTAAAGGTATTCATTTCATAGGCCGCCATCAGCAGGCCCAGCTGGGTCCCCAGATGGTGGTTGGACACGCTCCCGGGAAAGGCCCGGCTCTCGATGGTCTCCCACAGGCCGTATTTCAGGTCGCCCTTCTTGTAATTGACGCCGATGACGCCTCTCTGGGGGCCAAAGAAGGTTTTATGGGTGGAGCCGGTCACGATCTCCGCTCCCTCTTCAAAGGGTTTCTGGAAGGAGTCGCCCACCAGCCCCAGAACATGCGCCATATCATATAAAATGGTGGTGGGAATATTCTGCTCATCCACAAACCTCCGGATGGCGGCCACCGGCTCCTTATGCAGCACCATGCTCTTGCCGAAGATGATCAGCTCTGGCCGATATTTTTCAAGGATTTTCTTGGTCTCTTCCACATCAATTTTATAGATGTTGTCCTTGCATACGGGGAAATTCACCACCGCGGAGCGTTCCGTCACCGGGTCGACGGCAATATAGTCGTGCAGAGCACCCATGGGCTGGGCAGACAGGTGACCGCCCTTGATGATGTGGTTGTTCAGAACGTAGCCCAGGCGCTGCGGGGTATGCTTGCGGTCCAGACGATTCTTCCAGTCCATCAGCGCGGAGAAGGTCGCCATGTTGGACATCTGGCCGCTGATGACCCGGGTCTCCACCTCGGAGCAGCCCAGATACTGCTTCATCTGCTCCGTCAACAGCTGCTCCACCTGGTCAATGAATTTGGTCCCCTGATAATAGAAGATATCCTGGTCATAGAAGGATTTGATCTTTTTGTGCTCGGCGTAGCGGAACGCGGGGTCCGAGGCGCACAGCAGCTGCACCGCGCGGCTGGCGCTGTTTTCAGACGGGATCAGGTTGATACAGTACTTCTGCCGCCACCGGTGGTTTTCGCCGGCCGTCTGAATCAGCTTCAGGGCTTTTGCGGCCCGGTCTCCGCTGTCCTCCACGCGCTCCTCCTCTTCCGGCTTGTAGAGGATGGGGCGGGCAAAGGGAGGCGCATCCACCCGCATGTGATAGGGCGGGATGACCGCCTTCAGGCGGCTGCCCCGGATATCCACCTCCACAAGATCGTCCTCCAGCACATTACTGGCGATATAGGCAAGCCCGATAGCCCGCTTGGCCGTACCGTCCAGAATTTTGGTGGCCAGGCCCTCGCCTTCGTGCCGGTAGTAGGGCACCATGGTGCCGCTGGTGACCCAGCCGATCTGCTCTTCCCCGCGATAAACGGGCATCCCGGCCCGCATAACGCCCCGATCCAGCAGGGTAATCGGCTGGATCCGTTTGGGCAGCGAGGACAGGTCGCGGAAATCCCGATTCAGTATCCGCTTCAACGCATCCGATTGCCGCTCCAGGCAGCTGCGGCCAACGTAATCGCCCTTTTGTTCCGAGAAGCTGACCGCAAATCTGGCAAGCGGCACCGCAAAGATGGGGATGACGCTGCCGTCGTGGGCAAGGCCAAGCTCGTGCCCATACAGGGGAAAGCCCGCTTCCAGCCGCAGCGTGTCCCGGGCGCCCAGACCGGCGGGCCTGGCGCCCAGCTCAATCAAGCGATTCCACAGCCAGGCAGCCTCTCCGCTTTCGACGTACACCTCATAGCCAAGCGGCTCTCCGGTATAGCCGGTTTTGGCCACACGAACGGTCCGCCCCTCCATTTGGATGGTACCCAGTGCATTTTTTATCGGCTCGGTAATCTGCTCGCCGCCGGAAAGGGTCATCAAAAGTTCCTTGCTCTTGGGGCCCTGAACGGCAATGGCGGCATACTCTGCGGAAATATTGGTGATGGTACAGTCGTAGTCCCCAATCATTCCCATCAGGTGGGTAAGATCCTTCTCCACATTGGCGGCGTTTACCACAAGCAAAAGGCGATCTTCCTCAAAGCGATACAGATAGGCATCGTCCACCGCGCCGCCGTCACAGTCCGGGATCATGCAGTACTGCGCCTGGTTCAGGTCCAGTGCCAGCACATTGCTGGTCAAAACATGCTGCAGAAAGTTCACCCGCTCCGGCCCCTCCACCAGCAGGCGTCCCATGTGGGACACGTCAAACAGACTGCAGGCATGGCGGGTGTACAGGTGCTCCGCCACAATGCCGTCCGGGTACTGAATGGGCATTTCCCATCCGCCGAACTCCACCATCGAGGCACCAGCCTCCACATGGAGCTCGTAGAGCTGAGTTCGTTTGCGTTCATTCATGCTTGTTTTCCTCCTCATTGTCGAAACCAGGCCTGTGTGCTCCCTTCCAGTTTGGCAGAAAAAGAGGCACAAAGCCCTTGTTCAGAACTTTGTGCCTCCGTCATATACCTGAGAGATTCCCAAACGGCTGTCCACCGTTTGGTTGCCCCTTTGGTGTGCGGCTGAATGCCACACTCTCCGAAGTATCGTCATAGTCCGATCCTTTTACCTGAGAGTTCTTGCATACCCCTTCGGTGTTGTGTCAAACACAATCTCTCCCGGACTAATCATCCGATCCTATTCCATTTTCACGCGGCCCGTCAAGCAAATCGAAACACGCCGACTTCCCGCAACATTAGATTATTTAGTTTAACACGAAATTAGTATCCCATCAAGTAAACGATATCTATTTTTTGAAAAAAAGTTTGCCCCGGATTCTGAAAAACCGCCTTACCCGTCATCCCGCACCCAGAATGCCGACACTCAGCGCCGGAACAAACGTCAGAGCCAGCAGGACAAGGATCATCATGCCGATCATGGGCAGAATCTTTTTTGCGATGTCCACCACAGATACGCCGGAAACTGCAGAGGCAAAGAACAGGTTGCAGCCGTAGGGCGGGGTGATAAAGCCGATGGCAAGGTTGACCGTCATGACAATGCCGAACTGAACGGGACTCATGCCGATGCCTTTGACAATGGGCAGCAGGATGGGCGTCAAAATTACCATCGAGGAAATGTTGTCAATGAAGCAGCCCACAACCAGCAGGAACAGGTTGATCACCAACAGAACGGCAATGGGATTGTTGATCCCGAGAATGCGGCTCGCCAGCGTGCCCGGCACCTGAGACATGGTCAAAAATCGTGCAAAGGACATGGAGATGCCCACCAAAAAGGTGGTTTGTCCATTGACCAGAACCGTATCGCGAAACGCCTCGTAGATGCCCTTCAAATTCATCTCCCGATAGACGAACACACTGATAAACAAGGAGTAGAGGATGGCAGCTACCGCGGACTCGGTAGGCGTAAAAATACCGCCGTAGATTCCGCCCAGAATGATCACAGGCACCAGCAGCGCCCAGATGGAGTCCTTGAAGGCTCGCCACAGGTTGCGCAGCGCAAAATTCTTTTTGGTGCCGTAATGATTGGTTTTGGCTGTGTAATAGTTGACCAGCATCAATACCAACCCGATCAGCACGCCTGGAACAATACCGGCCAGAAACAAATCCGAGATCGAGCACTGGGCGGCCACACCAAAAATAACGAATGGAATACTGGGCGGAATGATGACGCCAATGGTGCCGGCTGCCGCAGCGATTGCCGTGGCGTATGCGGGATCATAGCCTTCCTTCTTCATCTCCGGAATGGTGATACCGCCGATGGCGGTCACCGTTGCAGGTGAGGAGCCGGACAGGGCGGCAAAAAACATGGACGCCACCACCGTTACCATGCCCACACTGCCGGTAACCCATCCCACCAGGGCGTCTGCAAAGTCCAGAATTCGTCGCGAGATGCCTCCCGATTTCATCAAGTTGCCTGCCAAAATAAAGAACGGGATCGCCATCAGCGGGAACGAGTCCAGACCGCTGAAACAGGCTGTGGCCATGGTGGTCAGGCCAATGTTTGTGGTCAAAACCATGGTGGTCATTGTGGCCACGCCCAAAGAAACTGCAATGGGAGCGCCGATAATCATCAGGAAGAACATCAGGCCAAACAGTAAAAGAATCTTCAATACCATTAACGTGCACCCTCTTCCTTGTCTGCAAGAGCGTTCTTCATGTCATGGTAGCAATTTTGCAGCAGGCGGAACAGCATCATCGTCATGCCGGTTGGAATCGAAGCATATGGAATCCACATAGGCAGTCCGCTGCCCACGGCAATCTGACCGCCGGACGCCACGCTGGCTGTCAGCTTCGCAGACAGATAAGCCATCATCACCAGGAACCCAATCCACACAACTGTAAAAACAACGGTGCAGATCATTTTCCCTTTCGGGTTCAGTCGACTGTACACCACATCAATACTGACGTGCCTGCGTTCCTTCGTGGCATAAGACGCGCCTAACCAGGTTAGCCACAAAAACAGGTACCGTGCGATCTCTTCGCTCCATGGCAGAGGAATTTTCAGCAAATAGCGGGTAATCACCTGCATCGCCACAATCACAACCGCGGCAATCATAACAACCACCAGAACGATCTCTTCCAGCCGCTGGTCTAAAAATTTCAAAACTCTCATGAAAAAGGGAACACTCCTCTCTCAAAGAAGCCCTGCACAGGGGCCTGCTCCTTGTGCAGGGCTTCTGCTGTATCTTGCGGAACGTGGATGGTTATTTGTTGTGCGCAGCAGCCATGTCGATCAGATCCTGGCCGTAATTTTGAGCAGCGGTTTTGTAAACGGTATCCTCGGCAACCTTCTGGAACGCCGCCTTCTGATCCGCATCCAAAATCGTAACCTCCAGGCCGGCTGCTTCAATCTCAGACAGACGGCTTTCGTTCTCGGCTGTAATCAGCTCACGCTGATAAGTCATGGTGTTGGCAGCCGCTTCCGTAATCACAGCCTGATAGTCGGCGGGCAGGCTGTTGTAAAAATCTCCTGCGATACACATGCCAATGGCGGTAAAGACGTGCTCAGTAACACTCATGTAGCTCTGCGCTTCATACAGGGCATTGTTGTAGATCAGGGCGGTGGGGTTTTCCTGCCCGTCAACGGTCTTTTGCTGCAGCGCGGTGAACAGCTCGCTGAAGGACATGGGGGTTGGAATCGCGCCAAGAGCCGTGAAGTATTCCACATGCAGCGCATTGGTCATTGTGCGGATTTTAAGTCCCTTCAGATCCGCCGGCGTCTTGATTGTTCTGGTCGAGTTGGTAATATTGCGGAAGCCAACGTCGCCCCAACCCAGGTTGATGATGCCGGTCGCATCTTTCAGTTTTTGATTCAGGAACTGGCCAAAATCGCCGTCCAGTGCCTCATGCGCCGCATCCAGGGAAGTCCACAGATAGGGCAGGCCCACCAGGTTCCACTCGGGAACCACGGCGCCGACGGTACCGTCGTTCAAATACGCCATTTCCAGGTCGCCGATCCGCATGGATTCCAGATTCTCGGCCAGGGAGCCCAGCTGGGAGTTGGGATACAGCTCCACGGTGATGTTGCCGCCGCTAACGCCCTCCAAAGCAGTCTTAAACTTCTCCACGGTCGCTTTGTGAGAGGGATGGGCCTCGGCAACGTCATATGCCAGCCGAATGGTAATCTTGTCGGTAGACGTAACCTGAGTCGTCAGGCCGTAGTCGGCAGGATTGATCGAGCCCGTGCTGGACGCAGAGCCGGATGCAGTACCCGAACCGGACGTGGAGCCGCTCTTGCTTCCAGAACTGCCGCAAGCAGCCAGAGACAGAATCATTGCAGCAGTCATCAACATGCAAACCAGTTTCTTCATAAGTATAATCCTCCTTCAGATCGGTCTAATTATTCTTAAACGTGCCTGTTCGCACATTTAATTCCCAAAAAATGAAGTTCTTACGGCCTCTCATATACCAGTTTTCCGCCCAAATACGTCTCTTCCACAAGAATATCTTTGATTTTCTCAGGTTCTGTCCGGAATACATCGGCGTTCAGAATGACGAAATCCGCCAGTTTTCCCGGCTCAATGGTCCCTTTGATCTTCTCCTCATAGGAGACATAGGCGGCGTTGCGGGTATACATAGAGACTGCTTCATACACGGTGACCCGCTCCTCCGGGAACCACCCGTTCTGGGGATACCCGTCCATTCCCCGGCGCGTGACGATGGCAGATACGCCGTGCATGGGATCGTAGGATTCGCAGGGCGAATCCGAGCCTGCCGTTAGGATCATGCCCTGATCCAGAAGTTTTCTCCAGCAGTAGTGGTATTTTGAGCGCTCATGACCCACCCGGCTCTCCGACCAGCGGACATTGGTGGAAACAAACATGGGCTGGATGTCCACCACCACCGGCAGCTTGGCAATGCGGTCTACCACGTTTTGGTTCAGCAAAGACATATGGATCATGCGGAAGCACCTTGGATCGGTATTTGGATGGTCCGCCCGAGCCCGCTCAATGGCAGTGGTCAGCATCTCGGCAGCTTTGTCGCCGATTACATGGGCTCCCACCTGGATGTGCCGGTCATACGCCTTCTTCACCTGGGCATCCAGTTCTTCCTGCGTATAGTTGGAAATTCCGCAGGTGCCCGGATCATCTTCATACGGTTCGGTCAGCAACGCAGTCCGACCGCCCATGTTTCCGTCTACGTAGAGCTTATAAAAGCCGTATTTGACCATCTCGTCTCCCAACCCGGTGCGAATGGAGCACCCTGGCCAACGGTCAAACCCCAAAAATACCCGGGCAGTCAGGCGGCCCTCATCGACCAGGTCCTGATAGACGTCGGTATATTCCGGCAGGTTACAGTGCAGTCCCTGAATCGCGTGAACGCCGGTCAGGCCATGGCTGTTCAATTCACGGCACGCAGCTTCCACCGCGTTCTTTCTTCCCGCCTGCGTAGCCAGAGGGTCCGGAACCAACGCCGCCACATCTGCGGCTGCCGCATCCCGCAGCGTGCCGGTAGGCTGACCGTCCGGCCCAAACTCCACCGTGCCGGGTACCTTGGGCTGAAATCCGGGGCCAATGCCGCCCGCCTTCAGCGCCAGGGAGTTTGCCACATTGACATGCAGGCAATATCGGGTAATCAACAGCGGATTGTTGGGACAGATCCGATCCAGCTGTTCTTTGGTAGGCAGCTTCTTGCAGTCCTTGAACCGCTCGTGGTCAAAGCCCGTCCCCAGGATCCATTGTCCATCCGGGGTTTCCTCCGCACGCCGGCGAATCATCTCCAGCAGCTGCTCCAACGATTCCGCTTTTTTTAAATCCAATTTCAGTCGGTCCCTGGCATAGGCAAACAGATGCTGATGGGTATCGATCATACCGGGGAGAACCGGAGCCTGCTGCAGGTCTACCACATCCCCGCCCTTTGCGATCAATCTGGCCTCCTCGCTGGTTCCACAGTAAACGAATCTTCCATTCTCTACCACAAAGGCGCTGCAGACATCGCCCTCGGCTTTCATGGTATAAATGTTCCCGTTGATATACGCGGTCGCCATACGCGCGCTCCTTCCTTTCGATGCGGATCGTGGAAATTGTGGAACATGACTGTATTCCAATACAAAAATGGACAATGGCAGGTATTTTATTGAACGCCATTGTCCACTGAGTTGCGCGGATGCACTGCTCACTCTATTAAAGATTGAAATAAGTATATCATATTCCTGCAAAGTTTTCCCCAACCAAACAAAAGCAACTTGAACCAACCAAGCAGAGATTGTCGATCCATTATGCGCAATATAAGGAGAGAAAATAACCATACCCGCACAGAACATTGTAATAACCACGGAGCGATTCGTTGACCTCCGGATCACCGCAGTCCACCCGCAGCGTGTGGTTCCGGATGGAGAGGAGCTTGGACTCGGGCGAAATCACAGTAATGCCCGTCTTCCCTACCGCCCGCAGCACCCGGGCGCTGAACTGATGGTTGCCGCGTCCAAACAGAAAGCCCTGTCCGCCGATTGGGGAGACAAGAATGCGCAAATTTCCAGCTTTGGCATACTGCCAAAGCTGCTCCTCCGTTACATCCCTGGCCAACAGCGTTCCATCCCGGATCACATCTACCCCAAGGAGTTCATAGGGCAGCCCCAGCCGCTGGGAAATGCACTTGGCGGAAGAGCCCGAGCCAATCGCATAGGGAACGCCGGACTCCATATGGTCGGCCAAATATCCCGCAATGGCGGCCATTTGATCCGCCTCGGTAGAAAAACCGCTCTGCTTCATGGACTGCAGCTGCTCCGGCTGGTCCGGCACCAGCATAGCGCCGTAAAGCGCGGCGGAAACATGCCCGGCGCGGTAAGCATCCTCATCCAGGTCCACCACCTCCCGGCGGCTGGAACTCATAGGAATCCCCCGTGCAAGCGTGGCGGCCACGGTACCCGCGGCCTCTGGAGTCAACGCAAACACCGCGGACTGGATTTTTACTCCGGCAGGGATGCCCAGAACGGGCACCTCCTCTCCAACGGCCTGACAGATGTTGCGGGCGGTACCGTCTCCGCCAGCGAACAGCAGCAGACTCACCCCGGCAGAGACGATCTCCCGGGCGGCCGCCACAGTATCGTCGGGGCCGGTGTCCTCCCCTTTCGTCCGGTAAACCACCCGGCAGGGAAGCCCCAGCTTCCGGCAGAGGGTCTCCCCCATTTCCCCGGAGGCCGTCAGAATCAAGATCTTCTCCCGGAACGGCGTCAACAGCTTGATCGCCCGTTCCGCCTTCCGCCCAGATTCCGGCTGCGCCCCGCGGGCCCGAGCGGCGGCGAGCGCCGCGGCACCGTCGGTGCCCTTCAGCGCCACCTTGCCGCCCATACCCGCAATGGGATTGACAATCAGGCCAAAGGTCTTACCGGTGTCCATTCTGCTTTTGATAGGCCCGCCACGTCACTGCCAGCTGGGTATAGTCGTCGATCGAACTCTGTTCCAGCTTGGCAATTGGGCCGTTATAGGGTGCGTTGATTACCACCTCGGGTGTCGTATACGCCTCGTGGCTGATCTGCTTTAAGGCAGCGACATATTCGTCAATATCCGCTTTGGAATAGGACTCAGTCGGCTCCGGGGTGTAGGGCTCCGGAACGATCAGAGGGTGATGGCTAGAGAAAAAGCGCTGGAAGCCAAAGTCCAGCAGGTGGCGGTTCACGTCTTCCGCGCCGACGCCGGTGTCCTTCAGCAGCGTTTCAAAGCTGTAACGGACCTGCTCCAGGCGGTTTGGCGCCTCTTCGGCCCAGGACATGGAGATTCCCTTTACCTCGTTGAGGAGGCGCTTCATCATGTAGTTGTTGTTCAGAATGGCCGTCTCGGCAACCGCCTTCAGACCGTCCCTGCCCAGGCTCAAAACCCAGGCATATGCGCGGACGACAGCAGCCAGCGATCCCTGGAACTGCCGGATTTTCCCCACGGAGGCCGGCCCGTTGTAATCGGTCACATAGCGCTGGCCGTCAAACCGGACGCGGGGACGGGGCAGATACTGCTCCAGTTCGGCGCTGACACACTGAGCGGCGCAGCCGGGGCCCATACAGCCATGGGGCGAGGAGAACGCCTTGTGCAGATTGAAGTGGCACATGTCGGCCCCAAGCTCCTTGGCGCGGACGATCCCAAACAGGCCGTTGTAGTCGGCCATATCGCACACACACAAACCGCCCGCCGCGTGAACCACATCCACGAACTGCCGGACAATGGGGTTGAACACACCGGTATCCTCCGGATTTGTAATGAAAATGCCGGCGGTCTTTTCACTGACCACAGCCTTCAAATTCTCCAAACTGGGGTAGCCCTTCTCGTCCGGGAACAGGCTGATGACCTCAAACCCCTTCGTGGCGGGGGCCGCGGAGTTCAGGGGATGGGACAGAATGGTGGTGATGATCTGGGTGCGCTGTTCCGCCTCTCCCCGGTCTTTCCAGTACTGTTTCAGCACGGCGGCGTTGGCGTAAATACCCTGACCGCCCCCGCCGGGCTGGAAGGACACGGCATCCAGGCCGGAGATTTCCTTCATGATCTGCTCAAAGTCATAGATCAGCTTGAGAATCCCCTGGGCTGTCTCATCGTCCTGATAGGGGTGCATCTCCGCAAACTTGGGTGAGCGCACAAACTGCTCGTTGATTTTTGGGCTGTACTTCATGGTACAGGTACCCAGCCCGATGTCCACGTTGATGTCCTGGCCGATGGTCTCCTGAGACAGGCGCAGATAATGACGCAGTACCTGGGGCTGAGCCAGTTCCGGCAACGCGGGCTTTTTTTCGCGCTTGAGGCAGGCGGGCATCAGGGTATCCAGACCTCCGGTCACCTCTTCGGCTTGTCCGGAGACATCGGGCACCAGCATACTGCGGCTGCCCGGCACGCTTTGTTCAAAAATAAGCGACTCATCCCACTGGGCCTCGTGGAAGTTCCGCAGTTTCACTTCAGACACGTGCATTCCCTCCTTCCAGAATGTCCTTCAGGGCATGGGCAAGTGCGTCAATGTCGGCCAGCTCCGTCTTTTCGGTGACGCACACCAGCATGGACTGACCCAGCTCCGGCATTTCACGGCTCAGGTCATAGCCGCCGAAGATGCCATACTCCAAAAGTGCCTGATTGATCTCGGCCACGGTCTTGCCGGTGTCGTCGAACTTCACCACAAACTCCAGAAAGCTGTGGCTGCCCCTGTAAGGCAGCATTACCCCCGGTAGCTTCTCCAGCCGCTTCTGGGCGTAATTGCTCTTGTACAGGATGTTCTCCCCCAGCTCCCGCATACCGTCCGGTCCCATGGTGGCCAGATAGGTGGCGGCTGTCACCGCCCACAGACCGACGCAGGTGCCCAGATACTCAACGGCTTTTTCGCGGACGTAGTAGCTGGTGCGTTCCGGCAGCGCCCTGGCATAGCCGAACTGGCCCTTGGAGTTTTGGAAAATGCTATAGAGGTGATGGGGGTAGTTCATCACATACTTTTCTTCCTGCCGGGTCGCCAGATAGCCGCCCAGCCCGCCACCATAGCTCATGTGGATGCCAAGGGGCTGAATCTCCCCGCAGGAGATGTCTGCGCCGTAGTCGGCGGGGGGCTGTGTGATCCCCAAGGAGGAGGGGTCGGCATACACAATGTACTCCGCGCCCACGGAGTGGGCCAGCTCGCCGATCTCCTTGCATTGCTCCTCAAAGAACCCCAGGAAGGCAGGGTTCTGGAGAAAGACGCAGGCCGTGTCGCCGGAGAGCTTGGCCTTCAGATCCTCCAGATCCAGCTGGCCGTTTGACCCGCTTGCCACCGTCACCAGCGTCATACCCTCGCAGTAGCACTTAAGCTGGGAGAGCAGGCTTGGATTCATATTGGCCGGCACCAGGGCAATGGTTCTGCCATTGATACGGCGGGACATCATCACCGCGGTGGAGGCCGCCTGACCGCCGTCATAGGTGGGAAAGCTTACCACATCCAGATCCAGCAGCTCCCCCATCATGCTGGTAAACTCAAAAAATGCCTGACATTTTCCGTGGTCGGCATAGGTATCGCCGCTGTAGGCCGTCAAAAATTCAGAGCGGCCGTTGATCTCATCGCACACGGCGGGCACATAGTGGTTGTAGCAGCCTGCGCCGAGGAAACTGACGGCTTCGTCACAGGTGCGGTTTCTGTCCAGAATGCCGTTCATGTGCTTCTTGAGGGAAAGCTCCGACGTCAGCGCCTCCGGCAGGTCCAGGGGCTTTTCCATACGCACCGCGTTCGGGATAAAAGAGTAGATCTCCTCCACCGATTTGGCGCCAACGAAGTCCAGCATTTCGTTCCGGACCGCATCGTTGCTGTTTGGGATATAGGGGTATTGCATCCTTTCGTTCGCCTCCTGTTATAATGTCTGCTGAATCAACCGCCTTGCGGTTTATCCGTAGGGCGCTGCCGTTCAGCCCCAGTCGTTGTGTTTATGCGTGGAGAATCTCAAACGTCTCCGGCAGCGTACTTCCGCCGTCGATGACCATTTCGGTGCCGGTGATGTACTTCGCCTCGTCCGAGGCCAAAAAGGCCACCAAATCGCCAATCTCCTCGGTGGTGCACAGACGCTTCAGGGGGATAAATGCCGCCATGTCCCGCAGCGCGCTCTCAGGATCCTCCGGACGGCTGTCGGCGGCCACCTGCTCCACCTTGGGCGTGCGAACCCAGCCGGGCAGAATGGCGTTTACGGTAATGCCGTGGGCGCCGGCCTCATAGGCCAGGGCTTTGGTAAAGCTCAGTACCGCGCCCTTGGTCAGGGAGTATGTAGTCTGCCCCTCATCCACTACCTTGACGCCGGTCACGGAGGAGGTGTTGATAATCCGACCGTAGCCGGCCTTGATCATATAGGGGTACACCGCTTTCGCCATGTTCCAGACGCCGTAAAGATTGACGCCCAAAATGAAATCCCGGGTCTTGGGGTCCAGGTCTTCAAATTTTACCCGACGGTTCACACCCGCGTTGTTAAACAGAATATCAACCGTTCCATATTCGGATACAATCTCATCCACTGTCTTCTGTACATCTTCCAGATTGCTCACATCTACGCGCTTGGCGGCAGCCCTGTAGCCCATGGAACAGATCTCCTGGGCGGCGGCCTCCACAGACTCGGCAAAGTCAAGCAGAATCACCATGGCTCCATGCTTGGCCAGCACCTTGGCGCTGCCGTTGCCAATGCCCTGCGCCGCGCCGGTTACAATTGCAATTTTTCCATCCAGTTTCCCCATCGTCATGCTCTCCTTTTCGATCCGCCCGTTCGGACCGGACAAAATTGCTTTTTCAGCCTAACGTGGCCTTATTATAGCGCCGCCGGTCATGTTTGTAACCAACCAAACATTCCGGATTTTCACAACCAAATCCGGCCGTTTTCCCGCTCTTTTGAAAAAAAGAGGAAGCGGGGTGTTAAAACCGCTTCCTCTTTTTGTTTTGCCCCGACTCAGCTCATACTTTTTAAAATCTCTGCCAGCCGTTTCACCCCTGATTCCAATTCCTTCGGAGAGAGATATCCGTAGGTCAGCCGGAATGCGGAGGAATACCCCATGTCATAAACACTACCGGGCAAAATTAAAAGGCCCTCTTTCAAGGCACGGTTGAACAGATGCTCCGCCGACATTCGATGTTTCAGCCGCACCCAGATGAAAAATCCTCCCGATGGTCGGTCCCACTCTGCCAGATCGCCGAAATACTTCTCCAGCAAGTACAAGATCAGATCCCGGCGCTCCCGCAAATGCTGGCGGATGGTATTGACACCGGTATAATAGAGGCCGCTTCGTAAAAGTTCCTCCACCACCTGCTGGGTCAACACACTGACGCCGTAATCCATTTGCATTTTCACATCGGCCAATCGCTGGACCACCGACTCAGGGCCCACCAGCCACCCCAGGCGCAGCCCGGGCGAAAAGCACTTGGACAGGCTCCCGATATACACCACGCTTCCATTTTGATCCATGGATTTGATGGTCGGAGGAGGCACCTTGTCCAGCCACAAATCCCGGAACACATCGTCCTCGATAATCGGCATATGGTTTTTCCTGCAGCACTTCAAAACCTCGATGCGCCGGGACTCGGGCATTACGCAGCCGGTCGGGTTTTGAAATGTAGGGATCGTATAGAGTAGCGAGTGGCAGGTGCTGCTTTGGGGTTCGCGGATCATCCAGGGCAGAATGCCGTCGTCATCCATTGGCACGCCCTTAATTTCCGCCCCCACAGACTGAACAAGATTCAGCGACCTCAAATAAGACGGAGACTCCACATAAACCGCGGATTTGGCCTGGACAATTCCCATGCAAATCAGCTGCAGGGCCTGCAGTGCTCCGGAAACCACCAGAATGTTGGAAAGCGGGACGTCAATTCCGTTCTCCCGCAGATAATCCTGTATCGCGGTGCGCAGCCCGGGCATTCCCAGCGGGTCCGGATAGTTCATAAAGAGATCCCGAGTGGAGAGCTTACTCAGCACCTCCCGGGTCAGTTCCGTCTGCATCAGTTCCGGCGACAGTTCGCCGGTACTCATCCGGGTGACCCCTCTTTCAAATTCCAGCTGGTTGATAATCTGCACCGTGGGAATGTTGGAGCGGAAGCCTCCGGCTTTGATATGGCTTTTCCAGTCCGGCGCCTTGTCCTGCATCAGCAGCGACCAGCTGTCATTGGCGATTTTGGTGCCTCTGCCAAAGCCGCTTTCAAGCATTCCAAGAGAAGTCAACTCTTCCATGGCTTCCACAATGGTGCTGCGGTTGACCTTGAACAGCTCCGACAACTTCCGCTGCGACGGAAGCGTCTGCCCGCTCAGCCAACTGCCGGACGAGATCTTTTCGCTGAAGTAATTGACGATCTGGCTATATAGAGGGACTTCCGAATCACGGTCCGGCTTCCAGTCTATCACAATCGTGTTGATTCTCTTTTCCCCAAACTCCCCCATACGCTTCCACCCTTTCTTTCTAAAATACCCCTGCACCGCCATTTTCAAGGTTGAACTCCCCTGGGCGAAAGAATCCGTCCTTTGGACACCAATCTATTATTTTTTATTCTATTCTATTTTTTTAGAATATTCAACTTTTCCGTTTTTGAGGCTACAAGATTCCCGGAGTTTCGAATGATCAGGGGCAATTCCCCTCCTGGCCCAGCAGCTGCGGCACCATTGCAGCATCCCGTGCACATATTTTGTCGTAATCAGTCGATAATTTGAAACATCTCGTTCCAACTACTTGTAAATTAAAAAATAATATGATAGCATACTTTTGTAAAAACATTTTGCAAAAGAGGTGAGTGATTTATGGATGAGGTTACAAATACAGCGGAAATACGAAGAATTAACCGCAGTAGAATCTTCAAATATATCTATAAAGCTGATGGAAAAACGAGCAAAAAAGAAATTGCTATCGCGCTGGATTTAAGTCTTCCGACCGTTTCACAGAATCTTCAAGAAATGTTCGATGAGAATCTGTTGTGTTACAGCGGTACAAAAGCATCCACCGGTGGCAGAAAACCCCGCACGATATCCATTAATGAAAATGTCAAATATTCGGTGGGGATTTCCATTACCGATACGGAGATCAGCTTTTCCGCAGTTGACCTTAAGGCCCGGCAGATTGCTTCGCTCACTAAGCCGATTCATTTTGAGGACAGCAACGATTATTTTATTAAGGTTGAACACCTTTTGGAAGCCTTTTTGCAAACCGTTCCGGAGAGCCGCGAAAAACTGATCGGAGTTTCCATCACATTTCCCGGCATTGTCAATCCCAAAAAGCAGATGTTGGAATTTGCGCCCACTCTTCGGATGCGAAACAAGGAAATCTCAAGAATTTCCAGTTTCTTTCACGATCCTGTCCATATTTATAACGACGCAAACGCGAGGGGATATGCGGAATTTTGGGAGCACACGCAAGAAAATATGGCATATCTCTCGGTCAGCCGCGGTGTCGGTGGGGCTTTTTTCTGCTCGGGCAATGGGTATTATGGCGACAATTTCCGCAGTTGCGAATTTGGGCATATCTGTGTGGAGCACGATGGCCGCGAATGTGACTGCGGAAAACGCGGTTGTCTGGAGGCATATTGTTCCATCCAGCGAATCAGTGACGATCTGCATATGACCCTGCAAGACTTTTTTGACACCCTTGCAAGGCAGGATAGGAACATTCTGTGTATCTGGTCGAAGTATCTCGAATATCTTGCAATTGGAATTACCTGCATCCGAAACATCCTAGACTGCGACATCGTGCTAGGAGGAACTCTGGCGGTCTACATGGCGCCCTATATGCCGGAGCTGAAAGAAAAAGTGCTTGCACATAGCGCCTTTGATGAGGATATGTCCTATCTTAGATTGAGCAACTACAATACAAGCAGCGCTTGTTACGGGGCGGCACTCTACAATATTACCGAGTACATTGAACGAGTTTAACGCGCCCGCCAATTTCTCTCCGATAAGTCAACGGCTTATCGGAGATTTTTTTACCCAGAGCAAAATGGCTAAAAACGTCCGTCATTTATTGTTATAAGCTACAAAAATCAGAATGTTGCTACAATGAATATTGACAAATCGCCCACCAGGAAATATGATTGTAAACGTAAACTTTAAGCAATCATTTTTGCTAAAGTTTTATACAAAACTTTTTCGTAAAAGGTTGTGCACGCAGAAGTAAGGAGGAACAGAAAATGAAAAAATGTTTCGCGCTTATCTTGACCGTTCTTATGGTACTATCTCTTGCGGCCTGCGGTAATTCTGCAGGTAATTCGACTACCTCCAACGCCGGAAGCACAAGTCAGGAGGCCTCTGGCAGCTCCTCCGGCAAGAAGCTGACCATTGGCTTCAACAACTACCTGAAGGGCATTTATTCTCTCGATATTTTGGAAAAGAACTTTACCACCACCTGTGAAGCGCTCGGCGTAGAGCCCATGGTCGTCAACGATGAAGGCAAGATGGAAAACAGTGTCAGCAACGTTGACAACATGATTGCCGCCGGTGTAGACGGAATTGTGTTTTTTGGAATTTCCGATACGCTGTTCTCCGTGGTTTCCCAGAAGTGTGAAGCTGCCGGAATCCCCTATGCGTTCTTCGACCATATGCCTTCCGATGCCGTCTACGATTCTCTGAAGAACAACGAGTTGTTTGCCGGCGTTGCCGGGACTTTGGACATCAATACCGGCAAGAACATTGGTACCTATGCTTCCGAGCAGAATCTGAAAAAGGCAATTATTGTCAGCGGTCAAACCACCGACGTAACCCACAGCGCCAGAACCAACGGATTTGAAGAGGCCTTTACTGCCGCCGGCGGTACGGTGCTTGCGGAAGGATACGGCGAGGTCACGATTGCCGAGGCTTTGACCCGCGCCAACGACCTGCTCACCGCTCATCCGGATACGGACTGCGTCTATGCCACCAACGGCGATGTTGGCACCGCCTGCATCGAAGCTCTGGCGAAACACCCGGAAGTCCATGCCCAGCTGTATGTCACCGATCTGGACCCCGATGTTCTGACTGGTTTGGAAAACGGCACGGTTGCCGCAGCAAACGGTGCGCACTGGGTCAACATCGACTATGCCACCGCCCTGCTGGTCAATTACCTCAACGGTAATATCCTTAAGGATGAAGCCGGCAACGCCCCCAAATTGGTTGTTCCCGTCATGACGCTGCCCAGCAACTATGTGGGGCTGTACAATGAGCAGTGGATCGAGAACTCCCCCTATTCCGATGCGGAGATTCAGTCTCTGGTTGTCACATATAACAAAGAAGCGAACCTTGATTCTTTCACAAAGATGTTGGACGAGTATACAATCGACAACAGACTCCAGGCCAAGGTTGATGCCGGAATCATTACACAGGCTGATCTGGACGCTGTAAAATAACTTTTGCTGAATCAAAAACAGCTTATTCATTTCAAAAATGGATAAGCTGTTTTTGAAAAAACGAAAACAAATCACGAGTTATCAAAAGTGAGGATCGCGATGAACAAAACCGATAATCGAATCGACTGTTCTATGAGCAGCCAGCCTGCGTCCATCCGCAAGATTAAGTCGAAAGTCCCCAAATCGAAAGTCTCCATCGCCGTGATAATTGCAGTACTTTACTTTGTCCTGAATGTCATCGTCGGCGGAAGATTTTTTACCGTATCTAATATTTTTTCAGTCTTAACAAGCTCTGTGGTCAATACATTCATTGTGCTTGGCTTTTGCTTTATTTTTACCATGGGTATCTTTGACCTGTCCGTGGGGGCGATTATGATTCTGGCCTCTAACGTAGGCGGGATTTTAGCCATAAACCTCGGCATGGGCTACTTTGGCCTCCTGGCGGGAAGTATCCTGACGGCGGTGTTGCTGGAAGCAGTCAACTTAAAAATGATTCAGATCACCAAAATTCCGGCGTGGATTTTCGGGCTGGGTGGAACAATGGTTTACGAGGCCATCGGCTCCATGTACAATTCCGTACAAATCGCGGCTGGAAAGCAGGCGGTTTCCCTGCAGGACAGCTGTCGCGGTCTGGGCGTTCCGCCCGCCAACATCGTTGTATTGCTGTTGGGTCTGGTCTTTGCATACTTCCTGTTTAATAAGACTTCAATTGGGTTTGGATCCCGCGCACTGGGGAGCAACCAAACCGTCGCTGGCATGATGGGCGTGGACATTAACAAAACGATGCTGCTGGCGGGCATTGTCGGCGGAGTGTTTCTTGGTCTTGCAAGCGCAATCAATGAAAGCTACTCCGGCCGGATCGTCCCGACAACGGGCTTAAACAGTATCGCAACCATTTTTGTCCCATTGGCGGCATTTCTGCTTGCCCAGGCACTGGAGAGGATCTTTAATCTTACCATTGCGGCCATCGTCAGCTCTGTCATCATCACCTCCATTTTCAATATGCTTACCCTGATGAACGTACCGTCCGGAACCTGGCAGAAAGTCATTATGGGCGCCAGCGTCCTGATTTGCGGCATGATTTCTCAGCGCGATGAGAAAGGAGTTGTAAAATGAGCATGGATGCCGTATTTGAGGCCAGAAATATTAAGAAGTACTTTGGATCGACTCATGCCAACGATGATGTAAATATTTCCATTCCAAAGGGACATGTACGTGGCCTCATCGGAGAAAACGGTTCCGGGAAATCCACCCTGATCTCGATGATTGCCGGTATACAGAGTATGGACAGCGGCAAAATGTTTATGCAGGGAACCCCCTATCTGCCCCACGGGCCCCTTGACGCGGGCGACCATAAGATCGGCACGGTAGTGCAGGAGCTGGGCCTTGTGGACGGGCTTCCGGTGGGAATCAATCTCTTTTTGGGCCGGACAAAGCCTTTTACAAAGTACGGAATTCTGGATACAAAAAGGATTTATACGGAAGCCGACCGCCTGATGGCGGAATGGGGTTTCCCATGGCTATCCACCACAAAGATAACCGGAACGCTTTCCGTGGAAGAGAAGAAAATTGTGGAGCTGGTCAGGGCCCTTTCCATTCATCCGGATCTTTTGATCCTGGATGAAATTACGCAGGCTCTGTCGCTGAACAATCGACGCATTTTAATTGAGATTATCCGGCAGCTGAAAGCGCAGGGAAAATCCGTTCTTCTCGTGACCCATGATGTTGAAGAGATGGTGGCAATTACCGACGCGATTACCATCATGCGGGATGGAAAGGTGGTCGCCGAGCGTCAAAGCACCGAAACCGACCCAGGGGAAATTAAGCGGTTGATGGTCGGCAGAGACATGTCGGGCGATTATTATCGAAAAGAAAACGAAGCGGTCTTTGAGGATGAGGTGGTCTTACGCGCGGAGGATCTTTCTGCAAAGGGTTCCTTTCAGGATGTGTCGTTCGAACTGCACAAAGGAGAGATTCTGGGCGTATGCGGTCTTTCGGACGCCGGGATTCACGAATTGGCAGAGGCACTCTTCGGAGTTCGGAACGTGGACTCCGGCCGTATTCTTGTGACCAGAAGCAATACCGCCATCAAGACGCCGTCTCAGGCCATGAAACTTAAGGTCGGCTATGTACCGAAGGATCGGGACAAACAAGCGCTGATGGTAAACGATTCCATTGAACATAATGTGGCGCTTCCGGCCGTTGAGCAGATCAAGACAAAAATGGGAATCATCAGTCCCAACCTCAGGGCTCAGATCACCGACGAAGTCATTCAAAAATACAACGTAAAAACCCCGTCGCGGACCCAGGCATTGCGAGGCTTATCCGGCGGCAACCGCCAAAAGGTTAATTTGGGCAGGTGGATGATCCAGGACAAGGATATCCTGATTTTCGACTGCCCCACCAGAGGCGTTGACATCGGCGTGAAGTCTTACATTTACGGCGAGATGAAAAAGGCCAAAGCCGCCGGCATTTCCATGATTGTGGTTTCGGATGAGCTGCCCGAACTAATCGGCATGTGCGATACCCTGCTGGTCATGAAAGACGGAGAAATTGTGAAAACAGTAAGCCGTGGGCCCACATTTACCGAAGAAACCGTTATCGAGGTGATGCTCTGATGAAAAACAAACTATGGCCTATTCTACAAAAAATATTTCCGGTAATCGGCCTGCTGATTATCGTTGCCATCTTCTCGATTATCTGTGGTGATAAGCTTTGGACGCGTAACAATTTGCTGAATATCATCAACATCATGATTCCGGTTTGCATTGGCGGTTCCGGCATGATCTTTGTCGCCGCTCAGGGCAGCACAGATATGTCGATGGGCGCCCTTCTGGCTGCCACAGCTACGCTGGCGGGAATGGCCAGTATACGACTGGGCCTGGCTGGCTTTATTGTGGTCGCGCTTTCTACTGGATTGCTGCTGGGCATGTTTAATGGATTCATTTTGGCCAAATTCAAGGTCTCCTCGCTGATGGTCACGCTCGCCATGTCCATTATGCTGCGTGCAATCGTCTCTTATCTAACCAACGGCCAGGCAATTTTCGTGAATTCCGATATTCTCGCGCTCAACCGGCCCGCTGTTAAATTCCCGGTCTTCTTTATCACGATGCTGGTCATGTGGCTCCTGTTTAAATATACGAAAGCCGGCTTTTTCTCCCGCTGCATCGGCGAAAACGAAGTGGTCGGTAAATTTGCAGGAATTCCGGTTAAGCGCTATAAGATCATCGCGTTTGCATTCTCCGGTCTGATGGGCGGCGTAGTCGGCATGTTTACCGTTGGAAACGTCGGGGGCGTATCTCCGACCATGGGCAACTTCTTTGAGCTGCAGGTAATGACGGCCATGTTTGTCGGAGGCATTCCGGTCTTGGGCGGCGCCGAGAGTAAGTTCTACAAGCTCATTCTGGGCTCTTTGATGTTGACCTTCCTGCAGAACGGCCTCACGTTGAGCCGGGTGGGCTCCGAGGTATCGGAACTGATTCAAGGTGTAATCCTGCTTTCTGTGGTTTTCTTTGGCATTTTTGTAAAGGCCAAACACTATAAAAGTGAACTCGCTAAGGACGCGTAATTCACACTCTAACTGTAAAGGAGTCATCACAATGAAGTGTACAAAAGAATACAGGCTGTCTTTTACCGAAGAGGCCAAACATCTTGTTTCCCAGATGTCTCTGGAGGAAAAAGTTTATCTGATGAGCGGCCGGACTTCCTTTGACGACTGCATCGACGTGTTTGCGGCGCCGAGCGCGGACATCCATTATAACGACCATCCCTATCCGGCCGGCGGGAATGAACGGTTGGGCGTACCGGACCTGCTGTTCTGCGACGGTCCCCGCGGTGTAGTCTGCGAGAAAAGCACCTGCTTTCCGGCAACGATGGCGCGCGGTGCAACATTTGATACCGAGCTGGAAGAGCGGGTCGGCGAGGCAATTGCCAAAGAAATCCGCGCATACGGCGGCAACTTTTACGGCGGCGTGTGCATCAACCTTCCGTATAACCCGGGTTGGGGCAGAAGCCAGGAATCCTATGGTGAGGACAACTTTCATCTGGGCGCAATGGGCTCCGCTCTGGTCAAGGGCGTGCAGAAGCACAATGTAATTGCCTGCATCAAGCACTTTGCGTTCAACAGCATGGAAAATGGGCGGTTTTCCGTCAGCGTAAACGCTGATGACAGGACCGAGCAGGAAGTTTTTCTGGATCATTTCAAAAAGTGCATTGACAGCGGCGCGGCGGCCGTTATGAGCGCCTATAACATGTACCGCGGCATTTATTGTGGTCAGCAAACGCATCTCCTGCGGGATGTTCTGAAAAAAGACTGGGATTTTGACGGTTTTGTCGTCAGCGATTTCATCTGGGGCACCCGAGACACCGTTAACGCCGCCAACGGCGGCCTGGACGTAGAAATGTGCGACACGCATTTCTACGGCAAAGATCTGGTTGATGCAGTCAAAGCCGGGCAGGTCGATGAGGCAGTGATCGATGAGGCCGCCATCAAGATCGTCCGCACCATGCTGGCGTTTACCAAAGCGGAAGATCCCCAGAAGTACCCCAGAAAGGTGATTAGCTGCACGGAGCACATTGCGCTGGCCAAGGAGGCCGCAGAAAAATCCATCACTTTGATTCAGAACAAGAACAACGTGCTGCCCCTATCCGCTGAAAAGACACGCAAGATTGGTGTATTCGGAAAACTGGCAAACATTGAAAACATCGGCGACCACGGCTCCAGCCGTGTCTTCCCCCATTACGTTGTGACGCCACTGGCCGGGATTACGAACTTGGCCGATACGGCAGAGGTGGTATATTACTCCGGTGAAGATCTGAAAAAGGCCGCTGAAATTGCAAAAAGTGCCGACACGGTTGTTATTGTCGCCGGATATAACCATGATGACGAGGGCGAGTATGTCTCCAATGACGAGAGCAAGGTCAACATCGGCGGAGACCGTAAGACCTCTCTGGGGCTTCACAGCAACGAGGTGGAACTGATCAAAGCCGTAGGTGCGGCCAACTCCAACTCGGCGGTTGTGTTAATCGGCGGCAACATGATTACGATCGACGAATGGAAGGATAGCGTATCCTCCATCTTGATGGCATATTATCCCGGCATGGAGGGTGGTACGGCAATTGCCGAAATTCTGTTCGGCAAAGTCAACCCCAGCGGCAAACTCCCCTTTGTCCTCGTAAAAAAGGAGAGCGATCTGCCTGAGCTGGACTGGCTGGCAACGGATGTCACCTATGGATATTATCATGGCTATACAAAGTTGGATCACGAAAAAATCGAGCCGTCCATTCCCTATGGCTTTGGACTTTCCTATACCGACTTTGCCTTCCGGGACGCCGCGTTTTCAACCGCGGGTCACGACGTTATTGCAAGCTGCAAGGTGAAAAACACCGGGGATCGCGCGGGCGACCAGATTGTTCAACTGTATGTTGGTTTCTCCAACTCCAAGGTTCAGCGTCCGGTAAAGGCTCTGAAGGGATTCCAGCGGGTCACCCTTGCGCCGGGCGAAGAAAAAACCGTGGAAATCGTCTGCCCCACGGATGACCTCAGATGGTACTCTGAGGACGGCTGGAAGCTGGAGCACATGGTTTACGAGGGATATATTGGCTCCAGCAGCGCGGAAAAAGATTTGCTGGCGGGCAGCTTTACACTCTAACATGAAATTTCAAAAATTGAATGGTGGTTTTATCTATGAAAACATTTGACGATATTGACCAAGTTTACTATGAGGGAACCAAGAGTCAGGAGCCGTTCGCATTTAAGTACTATAATCCCGACGAGGTAATTGCCGGTAAGAAAATGAGCGAGCATCTGAAATTTGCCATGAGCTACTGGCATACCATCGATGCCGAGGGCGTCGATATGTTCGGTGGCCCGACAATGGACAAGAGCCACGGAAAAACGGATCCCATGGAAAAATACCGCGCGAAGGCGGATTTTGCATTCAAGCTCATGGATAAACTCAACTTGAAGTATTATTGTTTCCATGACGTCGACATCGCACCCGAAGGCAACACCGTGCGGGAGAGCATCCAGAACTTCCGTGAGATGGTCGATTACATTGCCGTTCTCCAGGAAAAACATCACAAGCGGTGTCTGTGGGTAACTGCAAACAATTTCAGTGATGCAAAGTTTATGTCCGGTGCAGCCACCAGCTGCAGCGCAGATGTTTATGCGGTGGCTGCCGCAAAGGTCCGCGCCTGTATTGATGCCGCCATCAAACTTGGTGCAACCGGCTATGTATTCTGGGGCGGCCGAGAAGGCTATGAAACTCTGCTCAACACCAACATGGGTCTGGAGCTGGATAATTTGGCCCGTTTTATGCGGATGGCCCGCGACTACGGCAGAGCCAACGGTTTCAAAGGTGACTTCTACATTGAGCCCAAACCGAAGGAACCTACCAAACACCAGTATGATTTCGACGTGGCCACCTGCATGAACTTCCTGCGTACATACAATCTGACGGCAGATTTCAAAATGAACATTGAGGCCAACCACGCAACACTTGCCGGCCACACGTTCCAGCATGAGCTGCGCACCGCCATTATAAACGGCTCGTTCGGCTCCATTGACGCAAACCAGGGTGATCTGTTCCTCGGCTGGGATACCGACCAGTTTCCTACCGATGTCTACAACGCGACCTACTGTATGTCAGAGGTTCTGCGCGCAGGCGGTTTCACAAACGGCGGACTGAACTTCGACGCAAAAACCCGTCGTCCCTCCAACACGGTGGAGGACATCCTGCTGGCTTATATTGCGGGCATGGACACCTTCGCTTTGGGACTGCGCAAGGCCGTGGAGATGATGGAAGACGGCCGAATCGAAGCCTTTGTCAAGCAGCGCTACGCCAGCTATGAAGACGGAATCGGCAAAAAGATCAAAGAGGACAACACCAGCTTAGAGGAACTGTCTGATTACGCCATGAAGCTGGGCTCCGTTGCTGTGGAAAGCGGCAGGCAGGAATACCTGGAAACAATTGTGAACAACATTTTGTTCCGGTAAAAATACGAATCCATATTTTCCGACAGATGCGGCAGCGGCGGTTTGCCGCTGCCGCATTGGATTATTGTAGAGGGTAAAT
>JBFWME010000037.1:0-11213 GCA_050251755.1 Lawsonibacter sp.
CGTCACCTGAGGCAGGTACACCGCGTAGGCTCCGTTGCGCTCGAACGCTTCCGCAAACCCCTGGTAATCCGTCTTAATTTCATCCCGCTTCCAGGAGATGCCGACGACCGGGCGTTCCCGGACGTCCGTGACCGTGATCGATACCACGTTTCCGCTCTCATCCAGTCCCAGGTCGGCGGTTACGGCTTTGCCCAGGGTCCGCTCGCCCACTTCGGTTCCCAGAACCACCGCGGGAGCATCGACCACGCCCATCACCGTTTCCAGCTCTCCCAGCGTGTCGATCCCGTTACCCGTACCATCCACAACCGCGGTGCTCTCGGTGACGGCAGCCGTGTGAACTACGTTATACTCCAGTTGGTTGCTCTCGTTCACGGTGTACAAAATGGCATCTTCCACCGTGGAGGCCACGGTGCCCGTCTCGTCAATCGCATAGGTTCCCATAATGATCAAACTCAGCAACATAGAGAAGGTCAGGAATAAGCTAAGGGCTCGTCTTATATTTTTCTTTGAGATTTTCATTTTTTCCTCCTTTATCCTTTTGCGGTTTCCCGTCACTTTGTGACTCGTTGTGCCTGTAGGTATCACCTCTTCAAATTCATTTGGACATGCAGTAATATGCAAAAAAATGGCGCCATATGCCAAGCATACAGCGCCATCGCTTTATTCTGTTAGCAAAATACTCTGTTACGCAGAATATTTTGTTGGCAGAATACTTGTTTAGATAGTACTCCCATAAAAGGCATACTGTCAAGCAGTCCATTTTTTCTCTGGTATTTAAACTATAGAATAATAATCGCTGGAACAAACGGCAGCATTTTTAATTTTTATCTAATATAAAAGAATGATTGCTCGTAATATTTGTAGTATAATACGATTAACGAACAGAGGTGCATCACTTGCGGCGGAGGAGGGAGGACATATGACTCAGTTTTCGGATTTTATCAGCCAGATCCCAAGCGGGGTTCTGCGGAAAACCGAAATACATCCGTGCAGCAATATTGTGCTGTTCAAGCCCATGCTTTATATGGGCGGAATCACGTTTCACGTTACCGATTACCACATCGTCATCCCCTCCGAGGACACCCCGGAAGCGCTTTTCAACAATAAAATGATCCATGGCGAAAAACAAAAGATTTTAGCGGTTAATCCGGGAGATACGGTCACCTGCTTGAAAGACGCACCGGCCAAGCCCTATTATTCTTTTTTGATCAAGCCGGATCTGCTGCATAAAATTGCCGGAGAACTGAATTTTTCCGGGGAGATCCGATTTGAAAATTTTCTGAACTCCTTTCCCGCGGAACTGTTCCAGGCGTTTAAAAACCTGGAGCAGGAATACAGCCGTCAGGACCGATTCAATCTGATGCTGGAAAGTTTGGAAATTCAGATCGCGGCATTGCTCGTGCGCGTGTTTAAAACGAATATAAGCGGACATCCCCCCCTTCTTCCCAATGTCGATTCCTATATCCAGACGGCGGAGGAATATATCCGTACTTATTACAGCATTAATATCACCCTGAAAGATATCTGTGAGAAAATCCACGTGTCGGAATATCACTTCATCCGGATGTTCGTAAAGAAAACCGGCGTTACTCCGCACAGATATCTGCTTATGGTCCGGATGGATAAAGCAAAGGAACTGCTGAGGACGAAACAGTATTCCGTGGCGGAAACGGCTATGCTCTGCGGTTATGGAAGCATTTCCGCGTTTTCTTCCGCATTTAAAACACAGCTTGGGATTTCTCCCGTCGACTATAAAAACCAAATGACCTGATCAAATTTTTCCGATTTTAAATACCCGACCAGCCCCCGGCTAAGCCGGAGGCTTCCGTAATCACACGCGGCAGCTTTCTATTTTTTCAATCAGGCGGCTCCCTACCGTGACCTGAACCATCCGCCTCGGGTCCATCCACCAGGAAGCCGGCACACAGGGGATTGAATTCGGGAACGCAGTCGCAGTGCTCTGCATGTTGAGACGAAAGGAAATTTTAACTATGCCCTTTGTTTGTTCCAATTACCACACCCACACCACCCGCTGCCAACATGCCGTTGGGACAGAAGCGGAATATCTGGACCAGGCCGTCCGCAGCGGATACCGGGCTCTGGGCTTTACCGACCATATTGGATGGCCCTTCCCCAACGGTTATGTCAGTCCCATCCGGATGAGGGCCTCTCAGATGCCCGAGTATGCCTCCGCCATCCTTCGCCTGAAGGAGGAATATTCCTCCCGCATCCATGTTCATCTGGGTGCCGAGTGTGAATACTTTCCAGACTTTCTGCCCTGGCTCAAGGAGGAAAAGGAGCGTTTGGGGCTGGAGTACCTGATTCTGGGCGTGCACTATCCCCCCAACGAAATTGGGTACAGCCAGTTTGCCGGTTCCACCACTCCGCGGGAGCTTTCAACGTATACGGAGCTGGCCGTCGCGGGGATGGAATCCGGCTTGTTTACCTATCTCTGTCATCCGGACTTGCCCCTGAAGACCTACCCCAGATTTGACCGCTGGGCCCGGCGAATGAGCGAAGAGCTCTGCGCGGCCGCGAAGCGGCTGGACATGCCTCTGGAATATAACCTGGCCGGGCTCTGGCTCCGCGGCGCGGTTCCCACCGGTTTGGGCTATACGTCGGACGAGTTCTGGCAGATCGCCGCAGACTACGGCTGTACCGCCATCATCGCCATGGACGCCCACAAGCCCGAGGCGCTTTCCAATACAGACGCGGTCCGCACCGCCTATCAAAAACTGACCTCTATGGGCATACCGGTTCTCGACCTTTTGCCCGGACTGGACGCACGGAAGGATGATGAACAGGATGCGAAAAATTGCTTTTGACGTGGTAGCCATGGGAGAATTGCTCATTGACTTTACGGAAAACGGATTGAGCCAGCAGGGCAATCCCCTCTTCGAGGCCAATCCCGGCGGTGCCCCTTGCAATCTGCTGGCCATGCTCACCAGATTAGGCCGGCGGACCGCTTTTTTGGGCAAGGTGGGCAACGACTCCTTCGGCCGAACGCTCCGGAACCGGGTGGCCGAAGTGGGCATCGACGTCTCGGGCCTGCGTGACGATCCCACCGTTCCCACAACGCTGGCCTTCGTCCATACCCAGCCTGGAGGGGACCGAGAGTTTTCTTTCTACCGCAAGCCCGGAGCCGATCGGATGCTCCGGGAGGAGGAGCTGGACCTGGATAAGATCGCGGCGGCTCAGGTCTTTCATTTCGGCACCCTCTCTATGACGGATGAGCCGGCTCGCTCCGCCACCTATGCCGCAATTTCCTTTGCAAAAGAGCAGGGGTGTTTGCTCTCCTTCGATCCAAATCTGCGCCCGCCCCTTTGGACCAGCGAGGAGGAGGCCCGGCGTCAGATCGCCTATGGCCTGTCCCAGTGTGATATTTTGAAAATATCCGACAACGAGATCGCATTCATGACGGGAGAGACCGAGATTGAGGCGGGGATTTTCAAGCTGCTGGAACAGTACCCCATCCCGCTGATCTTTGCCACCATGGGCAAGTCCGGCAGCAAGGCGTTCTATCAGGGACAGGTCGTATCGGTTCCCTCGTTTTTGACATCCAAAACCATAGAGACCACAGGAGCGGGGGATACCTTTGGCGGCTGCGTCCTCCATTTCGTCCTCCGGTATGGGCTGGAGCATCTGACGGAAGCAAATCTCCGGGAAATGCTGACCTTTGCCAATGCCGCCGCGTCTCTCATTACCACAAGGAAGGGCGCCCTGTGCGTCATGCCGGAGCCAGGTGAGGTTTTGGCTTACATGGATTCCTGTTCCCGCGCTTGAATCCTCTTTTATCAAACAAGGAAATGGAATGTAATCGAAAAAGACATGTTTGGTTATAGAACCGGGATAATTTTGCTGATATTGAGTTGTAATCGTTTCTTGAAACGTATATGATGAATGTATCGATACTACATCTTTGGAAAAGCCTTCGGCAGGCGGCGATGCAGCGCGAAAAGGACAGAACTCCCTTTCAAGCGAACGCAGCTCAAACAAACGGGATATGGCGGCCTGTATCTGACCTGTCAGAGTACCATGATCCCGTTTGCGCCTTTGACAAAGGCAGATTATTTTCAGAAAGAGGTCGGTTTTGTTGGACAACTCCTTTTCTCATTTTGACGCGGAAGGTAATGCCATCATGGTAGACGTATCCGGCAAGGCATCCACGTTGCGCACCGCTACCGCCCGTGGGAAAATCAAGGTCTCCCCCGCCGTACTGGACGCCATCACCAACCGCACCGCCGCCAAGGGCGATGTGCTTGGGGTGGCGCGGCTGGCCGGCATCATGGCCGCCAAGCGCACGGCGGACTTGATCCCCCTATGCCACCCGCTTTCCCTGTCTCATCTGTCGGTAGACTTCACTCTGCTGGAGGAGGAATGCGCCGTTCAGGCAGAGTGTACCGCTAAGCTCACCGGACAAACCGGTGTGGAAATGGAGACACTAACCGGCGTTTCCGTCGCTCTGCTCACCATTTACGACATGTGTAAGGCAATGGACCGTGGGATGGAAATCACTCAAATTCATCTGATTCACAAGGACGGTGGGAAATCCGGTTTGTTTAATCGGGAAGACTGACTGCCCCCCGATTCTGGTTATGGCTTACGTTTGATCACAGCCTAGGAAGAGGCCGACTTCTCTAAAGAGAAGTCGGCCTCTTCCTAGGCTGTCGAAAACCCCTCAATCCAAAGGTTTGGGAGGGAGGGATAATTGGAAAGGGAACCGTCAGGGTTCCCTTTCCTGTCCAATCAATACAACTCTCATAACTTTTTTCGAGAGTTATGAGAGTTGTTTCAGCCTGTCAAAAAAGTCCAAAGAACTTTCTCGACAGGCTGAAGGCCGAATTCTCTTAAGAGAGTTCGGCCTCTTTCCTATTTGCGACGCCTGTTGCTGTGACACATCTGTCAAAGCACCCCGTAAAATTCCAGAAACCGTTTTGTTTCCGAATGCTCAGGCGCATACAGGACTCGTTTGGCGGGACCCGTTTCTACCAGCTCTCCCGCGTGCAGAAACAGCACCTCATCGGCAATCCGCTGTGCCTGGCGAAGACTGTGTGTCACCAGAATCAACACACAGTTCCGCTCCCGGCAGTAGCGCGTCATCAGCGCCTCAGCAAGCATGGTCGCTTCTATGTCCATGGAGGCGGTCGGCTCATCCAGAATAACTGTTTCATACGGCTTCATCAACAGCCGGGCCATGGACATCCGGGCGGTTTCACCGCCCGAGAGACGGCTTGCCCGCTGGGTGGCCAGATGGTCAATCTGAAGTGCTTTCATCAATTCTTCCGCCCGTTTGTCGTCCTTGCATGCCAGTCGAACATTGGAACGGGTGCTCATCCGAAACGCATAACTCTTTTGCGGCATATAGCCCACCGAAACCTTCTCGGGCAGGACGTTTCGTTTTTGATCCGCCGGGATGATCCCCGCCAGGATTTTCGCAAAGGTGGATTTTCCGCTTCCGTTGGCCCCAATCACCGCGTAAATTTTGCCGGGTGTAAGCTCCAGCGGCGGCAGCTGTAAAACGGTCCGGCCGTCATAGGACTTGGACAACGCGTTGATTTTCATCGGCTGAGCCTCCCCTGAAGCAGCGTGATTACGACATTGACCAGCAGAGAGATCGTAATCAGGATCAGGCCCAGCGCAATGCCGAGAGAAAAGTTTCCGCGGTTGGTATACTGCATGATCGCCGTGGTCATCACGTTGGTCTTCCAGGCAATGGCGCCGCCCACCATGGCGACGGCGCCCACCTCGGCAATTGCCCGGGCAAACGCCAGCAGATAGGTAGAAAAGATTTGATAGACACTCTCGTTCATCAGCAGCAGAAAGGTCTTCCCGGCGCTGAGGCCCAGGCCCTTTGCCGTCTCCCGAACGGACGGTGCAATCCCCGCCACATAGGTCTCCATACTGCTGACCACAAGGGGTACGATCAGCACGACTTGTGCCATAATCATAATGTTCACGGTAAACAGCAGCTTGGTATAGCCAAACGGTCCCACGCCGGAAAACAGCATATAAAACAACAGGCCGCAGACCACCGGCGGCATTCCCATCAGAGTCCGGTTCAGAACAACCAGCATCTTCCTGCCACGGAACCAGCACGCTCCAAGCAAAACCCCAAGGGGGACGCCGATCAGCAACGCGATTACAGAACTGGACAGACTCATCCGCGCCGTAACCACAAGAATGTTGCAAAGTTCCTTGTCGCCGGTCAAGATTAATGCAATTGCTTTTTGCAGTGCCGTTTGCATCGGTTGTTTTCCCTCCTGCTTGTTCCGAACTAAGGGGATACCCTTTGACGGGAGAATATCCCATCAAAGGGTATCATACCTGATTTCAGATGGATTCGCAATCCGCTTTATTGCATCACGCCGCCGTTGGCGGCAAACGTCAGAAACGTCGCTTTATCGGTCAGAATATAGGCGTTCATCTGTTCCGCCATCACCAGGCAGGCGCCCATACCGGCGTTGGCGGAGGTGTACCAGTCGGTGTAGCCGGCAAAGGACGCTGCATCTTCGGTAATCCCCAGATCCTTCGGCCACAGGCTCAGTTCCTTGGTCTGAGTGCCGGAGCCGTCGCCGCGGGAGATAAATGTATATTTTCCATTTGCAATGGCAGCAAACGCATCGAGCACGTTGGCACATTTCGCGACACCGGCAGGATCGTCCGCGGGGCCACAGAGTACGAAGTAGTTATACAGGAAAGACAGACGCTCGGAATCGAAGCCATCCAGCTTATCCCCATAACCCGCGTCCACAAAGGCGTCTTCCTTACTCTTGGCGTGGACCAAAATCAGGTCTGCATTGCCATATTCCGCAGCGGCGATGGCTTTGCCGGTACCGGCGGACTGCACTTCCACCGTATATCCGTATTCCTTCTCAAAGACGGGCAGGAGCGCACCCAGAAGGCCCGAGTCGTAGACGGAGGTTGTGGTGGACAGACGGATGGTTGCGGTGTCCGTGGTCGCCTTTGCAATTTCTCCGGTGTATTTGGGCGCGTCATCCTTCACATAGAACAGATGATCCCCGTATTGTTCCACGCCGTAGTCCGCAGCAAGATTCAGGCCTTCGTCCGACAACAGCCACTCGATCAGTGCGGCGGCGCCGGCCGTATTGATGGACACGCCGTCGACAGCCTTGCCGTTTTCGTCCACAAAGGGAGCATCCGGATTGACCGCGATCAGCGTATAGGTATTGATCATATTATCATCTGCCTCCATGAGGATGGAGGTATTTACAGCGGCCGGTTTTGCCTCTGAGGACGCCGCGGCAGAGGATGCTGCGGCAGAGCCAGACGCTGCATCAGGGGTGGACGTTGCGGTTGAAGCAGACGGTGCCGAGCTGCAGCCTGCAAGCAGACAGACGGCCATTACCGTTGCCAGAATCCGCGCAATTGACTTTTTCATTTTCTTTCCTCCTATTTTTGATCGAAAATAAAAAACGACCTCATCCAAATACAAATTGACCGCAGAAAAATCCCAGTCAACCGTATCGGAAAGAGGCTCGTCCACCACTTTCTGAATGGTTTGTCTATCAGCCGCGCGAAAACCAGGATACTGGGATTCGCATGGATGAGATTGTTTTCTTTAGAATACCACTTTCGAGAATTTATGTCAATAAATCCATCATTTATCGAAGATATTTGTAACAAAAATTTGCATCCGAATTTTTGTTGGGCAACAGAGACGCACCCGTTTTTTGTCATAAAATGTTATGATCCTTTTGACCGTAAGACCGGGCGGTACGGTACACCGCACCGCCCGGTCTTATTGGAATGTTACAACGCTCAATCGCCGTAGGTTTGCGCAAATACGCGCGCCATTTTCTCCTCACGGCAGGTTTCACACAACGCATCCGGTTCCTGACCGGATCTCTTTGCGGCCAGCTCCAGTTCTTCCCGCGTACCGATCACTTTCCCGCATTGCTCGCAGTGTACCAGCTGGAAGGTCTTATTCCAGATCGTGCGGGTAGAATCGGTCTCCAGAATGTCAATGGCACCGGTTGGGCAGACATAAGCGCAGCTGCCGCAGCCTACGCACACATTGCTGGGCTCATGGTAGGGCGTCGCGATTTCCTTGGTCACGCCACGGCTCACGGTGGAGATGGCGCCGACGCTCAGCTCATTGCACGCCCGAACGCACAGTCCGCACATGATGCACTTGCCGGTTTCGGCAGCCTGGAGCCTTGGCAGCTCGGGTGCGTGGTAATATCGGCAGAGATCCGCAATGCGCTTGCTGTCCGGCGCGCGCTTATGCAGCAGCGCCAGGATCAGGCCGCGCTGGCGCTGGACCTTTTCACTGTTGGTCAGGACTTCGCATTCCTTTTCCACCGGATATACGCAGGATACAACGATCTTGCCGCGGCCACGCTCAACGACCTCCACAATGCAAAGCCGGCAGCAGCCCTGACCGGGCAGGCTTTCGTGGTGACAGAGCGTGGGGATTTCAATCCCGTTGCGCCGGGCAACCTGCAGCAAAAATTCACCTTTTTCACATTCACAGGGCGTCCCGTTGATGGTTACAATCATTCAGCATCCCTGCCTTTCGTCACAACCGCGCCGAATTTGCACGCCTCGCGGCAGCTGCCGCAGACGATGCACTTAGCCGGATCAATGTGATGCGGCTTTTTGAGTTCGCCGGAAATGGCGTCAACCGGGCAGGCGCGTTTGCAGGCGGAGCAACCCTTACAGGCATCGGCGTCAATGGCAAACGAGGTCAGTTTGGTGCATACGCCGGCGGGGCAGCGGTGTTCCAGAATATGAGCCTCGTACTCATTGCGGAAATACTTGAGCGTGGTCAGGACGGGATTCGGCGCGGACTTGCCCAGGGCACACAGAGAACTGTCCTTGAGCATTTCACCCAGAGACTCCAGCGTGTCCAAGTCCTCCATCCTGCCGCGGCCTTCGCAGACATCCGTCAGGATCTTCAGCATGTGCCGCAGGCCTTCCCGGCACGGCGTACACTTGCCGCAGCTCTCTTCGGACAAAAATTTGATGTAATACCTGGCCACCTCTACCATGCAGCTTCTGTCATCCATGACGATCATCCCGCCGGAGCCCATCATAGCGCCATAGCTGGTCAACGTATCAAAGTCCACCGGCAGATCCAGCAGCGAACTGGGAATGCAGCCGCCGGAAGGGCCGCCTGTCTGGACGGCCTTAAACGGACGGTTGTCCTGGATTCCGCCGCCGATATCATAAATCAGGTGGCGCAGCGTGGTGCCCATGGGCACTTCCACCAATCCGGTGCGCTTGACCTTGCCCACCAGCGCGAACACCTTGGTGCCCTTGCTGCCCTCCGTACCCACGCACGCGTAATGCTCGCCGCCGTGGGTGATGATATAAGGGACGTTTGCAAGGGTTTCCACGTTGTTGAGCACGGTGGGCTGATTCCACAATCCGCGCTGCACAGACCGAATGTACTTTGCTCGCGGTTCACCCACACGCCCTTCGACAGACGCCATCAGCGCGGTGGATTCGCCGCAGACAAACGCGCCGCCGCCGCGGACAACAGACAGCTTCAGCTTTTTGCCCGACCCCATGATGTCGTCCCCGAGGATGCCGCGGGACTCTGCGGCGGCAATGGCCGACTTGACATTCTGAACAGCGAGGTTGTATTCGTCGCGGATATACAAAAATCCCTCTTCCGCCCCGATGGCCAGGGCGCAGATGGCCATACCCTCCAGAACGCTGTGCGGGTCGCCCTCCAGAACGCTTCTGTCCATGAAGGCGCCCGGATCGCCCTCATCCCCGTTGCAGGCAACATACTTGGGAAAAACGTCATAGCTTGCAGCCGAACGCCATTTGCGTCCCGTGGGGAAGCCCGCGCCGCCGCGCCCGCGCAAGCCGGATTTTTCCAGTTCGGTTATGATTTCATCCGGCGTCATGGTCAGAGCCTTTTTCAGTGCCGCATAACCGCCGTTCTCCAGATAATCATCCACATCATCCGGTGTGATTCTTCCGATATTGCGCAGGGCAATCTTCATCTGCGGTACATAGAAGGGATTGTCCGCCTGACTTCTGACCCGCTGGCCCTGATCGTTTTTATAGAGCAGACGCTCCACCGGTTGTCCGTTGGCAATGGTTTTTTCCAAAATTTCCGGCACGTCCCCCACCTTTACATGGTAATAGGAAATTTGATCGGGGACAATGGTAACCAGCGGCCCGTTTTCGCAAAAACCGTTGCAGCCGGTGCGCTTGACAGTACATTCCACCTGAGCGTCGGCACCTTGTGCGGCAATCAGCCGATCAAATTCGGCGGCGACCTTTGCACTGCCGTTGGCCAGACACCCGGTACCACAGCAGACCCGTATGGTTCTCATTGTGCCGTCGCCTCCTCCCGATACGAGTTGAGGATGGTCGGCAATTTTTCCATGGTCATCTTACCATAGTAGGTCTCATCCACTACCATGACCGGCGCCAGCGCGCAGGAGCCGAGACAATTGACCAGCTCCAACGAAAACAGTCCGTCTTCCGTTGTTTCGCCGGCCTGAATGCCCAGCAGCCGGGTAATACCGCCCACCAGACTGACGGCTCCCCTGATATGACAGGCCGTACCATCACAGAGCTTGATGATATGCTTGCCCTTTGGCTTGAGACTCAGGGCCTTATAGAAGGTCGCCATTGAGTAGAGCAT
This sequence comes from Lawsonibacter sp., assembly GCA_050251755.1. Taxonomy (GTDB): domain Bacteria; phylum Bacillota; class Clostridia; order Oscillospirales; family Oscillospiraceae; genus Lawsonibacter. The sequence continues at coordinate 10,628 of JBFWME010000037.1, forward strand.
GGAGAGCGGACAATCCAGATACTCCGCCAGAGCTTCCATTCCCTCTCTGGGAATGTGATTAAAACGATGCTGCAGATCCTGCATGATCGCAAGAGAATAGCGCTGTTCACGGGGATAGCTGCGCAGAACTTCCTCGATTTCCTCCATGGATATCTGCACAGACCTCACCGCCTTTCCAATTTAGTTTTATCCACCGGCCACGACAGGAAAAATCTGAACCAGATCCGTATCCCGGAGGGGCGTACGGATTCCGTTCAGAAATTCCACTCGTCGGCCGTTTACCATCACGATAACCCGTTCCCCCAGTTCCGTCTCTCCTTCGGCAAAGAATTCATCGTGGAATTTCCGACCGAAGCGGGCGCTCAGTTCCCGCCCGAGTTGTAGCACATCCGGGCAGCCCGGCCAGGTGATTTCCTTACAGCCGGCAAAATCCGGATCCCGCAGATATGCAAAAAATTTTATTGTCATGTTCCACCACCAAATTCACGGAGATTGGGGGACGCCACGTGCCTGACCGGAAGCAGGCGGACTGCTTCCGGTCAGGCGGCCGTCAGTTCAACTTCAGGGAAACCAGCTTTTCCTCCGT
>JBFWME010000037.1:11313-22493 GCA_050251755.1 Lawsonibacter sp.
CCCTGGGACTTGTATGGTCCGGATTTGATTTCCGTCAGTCTGCCGCAGCCGATGGAACATCCAAAGCAGCCCTTGTTGCGGATCAGATGCTTTGCAGCCAGGGTTTCGCCGGAGATATCGTCTGCATCCGCATAGCTGGCGCCGTCGCGGCCGTTGCCAACGGGCATGCCGCCGACGCCGTTGACGATATTGACCAGGATCATAGTGCCGTACGCGGAAAGGCCCGCACCCGTGACAGGGTGTGCTTTCAGCTTGTCACGTGCGCTCATGCATGCCTCAATAAACTGTTTCGGGCGGGCAACAAAGATGGACTTGGTCCCTTTGACAGCCACTGCCTTCAGTTTTTTAACGCCCATGACGGCGCCCATGCCGCCGCGGCCGGCGGCCCGGTGCTTGTCGTTCATGATGCCGGCAAACAGACATCCGGTTTCCCCCGCAGCGGAGATACAGGCAATCCGGAAATTGGAACCACACTCCTCGTACAGTGCATCGGTGGTTTCAAAGACGTCCTTGCCCCAAAGGTGGGAGGCATCCCGGAGTTCCACGACATCGTCATTTATGTAGAGGTAGACCGGATGGTCGGCGACATCCTCGAAGATAATGCCGTCGTAGCCGGCATATTTGAGCTCGGGCCCGAAATGGCCGCCCGAGTTAGCTGCGCCAATGGTGCCGGTCAGGGGGGACTTGGCAACAGCGTTGTAACGGCCTGCGGAAGTCGAGGCAGTACCGGTCAGAGGGCCTGTCATGAAAATCAGTTTATTGTCCGGACCCATCGCATCACAGTTTGGATCACACTCGTCGCAGTAGTACTTAGTGCCCAGTCCCCTGGCGCCCACATACTCATCCGCATTTTTTTGATTGAGCGGCTCTCTCAAAATCGTGCCTGTTTTTAAGTTGATGCGCAAAATGGTTCCCATATAGCTGTTGTTCATACCTTTGCCTCCTCCCCGATGATTTCCTTATAGCGTTCGCCAAGCTGCTTTTTATGGTCGCTGAGCGCATCTGTTTCCGAAAATTCGATGGCGCCACTTGGGCAGTACCTGGCACACTTGGGGTCGCCGTCACACAGGTCGCATTTAAAGACTTTCTTGACTGAGGGATGATAGGAGATGTTACCCAGCGGGCAGGCATGCATGCACATCTTGCAGCCGATGCATTTGTCATAGTTCATGACAATCGCTCCAATTTCATTGCATGAAATTGCATGGACGGGGCACACCTTCATGCAGGATGGTTCTTCACATTGCAGGCATACAATCGGGACCGCAACAGCTGCCTTCTCGTATTCCAGAACTGTGACATTTGCCATTTTAGGGTTAAACTGTTGGTAATGGCCAAATGAGCAAACCAGTTCACAGGTGCGGCAGCCAATGCATTTTTCGGGCTTAATGACCAATTGTTTCATAAAAATCCTTGGGCTTTTAGGCCCAAGCGCCACCTCCTTACATATTGTCTAAAAAAATTGTATTCTTACGGTCGAAAACTGTAAAGATTATTTGGTAATACTTTATATTGCTTTTTGGAATATAAAAACGTATACTATAGACATTATAAACTCATGTATTGGAAATAATAGTAAAAATATTGTGAGTATATACAATTTTTGGTGGCTACTCTGGCGTTTTTTGCAAAACCTCTTATTCTGTTTAGACATAAGCATCCCGGTTTTTTTTGGAGGAGGTGTCCCATGGATATTTCTCAGCTTCGGTATTTTGCAACCGTTGCTCAACTGGAAAACATGTCGAGAGCTGCGAAACTGCTCCATCTGTCCCAGCCCTCGCTCTCGAAAAACATCGCGAAGCTGGAGGCGGAGCTTGGAATGCCTCTATTCGATCGCAGAGGGAAAAAAATTGCGCTCAATGCACAAGGGGCACGCTTTCTCGAATGCAGCAACATGATCCTGCGGGAATTGGAACTGGCTATGGATGATATGAACCTGCGGGCGACCGGGTCCGATTTCAAAATTAAGATCGGCATCGCGGGAACGAGTGCACAAATGGTCGCCTGCATGGCGGCCTTTCGACAGCAGCAGCCCGGTGTGGAGTTTGAGCTGAACTGCAACATTGAGTATCAGGATCATATCGACATCAACGACTTTGACGTGATGGTCTATCCGACCGGCATCAAATATGAAAAATTTACCGGCTATTTTCTGCATGACGAGCGATACTATTTGGCGGTTGGAAGTGAGCACCCGCTGGCCCACAACGTATCTATCCTGCCAAAGGACTTGGATGGGCAGAATTTTGTTTTTCTGCGCAGCGGCAAGTCTTATATGGAATATCCATTCCGTATCTGTACCGCATTGGCCGTCCATTTCGGCTCACAATGCCATGTGGATGCCCGGGAACTCCATCAGCAGATGATTGGCGCCGGAATCGCGATCGGGTTTGTTCCGGAGGATGCCGCGGCGCTCTACCAGAACGACCGCAGCATCCGGCTGATTCCAATCCAGGACCAGCGATTCTCGCGTACCATGATGATCTGCTTCCGCCGGGAAAAGCACCTGTCGGCGCTTGCAAAATCATTCCGCGATTTCGCCATCGAGTTTTTTCATCTGAATGTATAACACGCGGGACACCGTTTCCGTTGTCCCGCGTCGGTTTAAAGATCTAGGATGTTCCAGTCCAGGCTCAGCAGATCGGCCAGCAAAAGCTTTCCGGACAGCTCCGTACTGCGGCCGCACAGCAGCTTGACCGCCTCGGCCGCCTGCAGGGCCGCGCAGAAAGGCGGCGTAAACGGCAGGCTGCTTTTGTCGATGGAAGGGACGTCTTTCGGATACAGCCGATGCAAAAGACCGCTCCCCGGCTCCACCACCAGCACCTGTGCCGACCAGCCGTGGATCGCGCCATGGACGACGGGGACGGATTGCCGTGTACAGACATCCTCCAGCAGCCATCTGGCCGGAATGTTATCCAGTGCGTCCAGCACCAGGTCGTGTCCCTGTACAAGGGCATCTGCATTTTCGCGGTTGAAGAACTCTCTCACCGCCTGGAACGCAACGGCGGGATTGATGCCCTGCGCCCGTTCCTTTGCAGCGAACGCCTTGCTGCACCCAAGCTGCGGCACACTGCTCAGGAGCTGCCGGTTCAGATTGGATTCATCAAAGACATCGCCGTCCACAGCGGTGATTCCGCCGACGCCCATACGCGTCATATATTCCACAAGATACCCGCCCAGACCGCCGCAGCCCACGATCAGGACATGCTTTTGCCCGAGAACTTCCTGCTCCGCCTCCGAGATGGCAGGAATGTTCCTCTGATATCGCGCCTCCATCGTCAAACCCCCTTTTATTCTTATCATAACCTGTCTTATTTTAAATTTCAATTGGAAAGGTGTCTGCTATGCTAAGTGTCAAAACACCGGACGAAGTGTTTGCTGTCATTACAGACGAATTTACACCCAGCCCGAAAAAAGAACTCGTCTCTCTGGATGCCGCCTTGGGAAGGGTCCTGTGGGAAGAAATCCGTGCCAAAGAATTTGTGCCCGGATTTGACCGCTCCACCGTGGACGGCTTTGCCGTCCGTGCGTCCGATACCTTTGGCTGCTCCGATGCAATTCCATCCATCCTGACGTTGGACGGCGAGATCCGTATGGGAAGCTCCGCGGATACACCGCTGCGGGCCGAATGCTGCGTCGCGGTGCCCACGGGAGGCGCAGTGCCGCCGGGTTCCGATGCGGTGGTCATGCTCGAATACACGCAGCAGTATGGAGATGGTACCATCGGGATCTCCAAGCCGGTGGCCCCCGGCGCCAACTTGATTTTCAAGGGTGACGACGTCTCTCCGGGTAAGGCCGTTCTTCCCGCCGGCAGGCGGCTGACCGTGCAGGATATTGGGGCGTTGGCCGCCGTGGGCGTTGCGGAAGTCCCGGTTTGCAGACGCCCAGTGGTGGGTATTTTGTCCACCGGAGATGAGTTGGTTCCCGTAACACAGCAGCCGACGCAAGGCCAGGTCAGAGACGTCAATTCCGCCATGCTGCGCGCACTGATGGAGCAGGCCGGCGCCGAGGTAAAAAGCTACGGGATTATCCGGGATGAGGAGGACCTTCTCAGCCGGGCCTTGGAAACCGCGCGGAAGGATTGCGATGTGATCCTGCTTTCTGGTGGAAGCTCGGTGGGGACGAAGGACGCCACTTGCCGCGTGATCGAAGCGCAGGGAAACATTCTCTTCCACGGTATTGCCATGAAACCAGGTAAGCCAACCATTTTCGGCAAGGTGGATGGAAAGCCGGTCATCGGCCTTCCGGGCCATCCGGTCGCCGCTTTCTTTGTGGCGCATCTGTTTGTGTGCCCATTGCTGGCCCGACTAACCGGCCGGGTCATCCGGCGATTCCCGATGCCCGCAGTTCTGGCCGAAACAGTGGGTGCAAACCATGGCCGGGCACAATATACCGGTGTTTTTCTCGCAGAGCGGGATGGAACACTGTATGCCCATCCAATCCACGGGAAGTCCGGGCTAATTACAACGCTCGCCAGCTCCGACGGATATTTCTGCATCCCCCGCGACTGTGAGGGCGTTTCCGCCGGCCAGACCGTGTCTGTAACCTTATATACCATTGATTAGGAGGCATATCATGGCATTTGAATACCTGACAAACATACCCCTTGCCCAGGCAAAGCAGGAGTATCTGGATCTGTTGATCCATAACGGGTTTACCCCCCAGGAGGAAACCATCTGCGTACAGGACGCCTGCGGCAGGTTAACCGCGAATCCGGTGTATGCCCACATTTCCGCACCGCATTATCCGGCCAGTGCCATGGATGGCATTGCATTGGCCGCGCAACTCACCTTCGGCGCCAGTGAAACTACGCCCGTCACGTTGCAGCCCGAACAATTCGTGGTGGTCGATACGGGCGATCCGATCCCGGAGGGATGCGATGCAGTGGTAATGGTGGAGGATCTGGTCAAACATGACGATGGATCAGTTCGGCTGTATGCCTCTGCGGCGCCGTGGCAGCATGTCCGGCAGGTCGGGGAAGACATCTGCGCGGGAGAGATGATTATGCCCTCCAATACCGTGATTTCCCCATCCGCCATCGGCGCCATGCTGGCCGGCGGGGTGATGGACGTACACGTGATCCGTCGGCCGGTGGTGGGGATTATCCCAACAGGAGACGAGATTATCCCGCCCACAGCCGATCCAAAGCCCGGGGATATCATGGAATTCAATTCCTCTATTTTTTCCGCCATGCTGACGCAATGGGGTGCGCAGCCGCGTATCTTTCCCATTGTACCGGACGAGTTTCAACGGATCAAAGCCGTGGTAGACGAGGCTATCGCAGCATGTGACATCGTCCTGCTCAACGCGGGTTCCTCCGCTGGGCGGGAGGATTATTCCACCCAGGTGATTCGGGAGGTCGGCGGTGTATTGTACCATGGGATTGCGATGAAGCCCGGCAAGCCGGCGATTCTGGGCTACCAGGGGCCCAAGCCGATCCTCGGCGTACCCGGTTACCCCGTTTCCGGCATTCTGGTCATGGAGGAATTCCTTAAGCCGCTCATCTCCCACTGGAACCGGGCCTGCATCGCCGCTCCGGTCTACCGGGAGGCCATACTCTCCACCGCAGTGATCTCAGGGCTCAAATATCAGGAATTTATCCGTGTGCGCATGGGGCGGGTGGGCGACAAGCTGATGGCCTCGCCCCTGAGCCGTGGCAGCGGTGTCATTTCCTCGTTTATGAAGGCGGACGGAATCCTGGAAGTCCCCCAGGGAGTGGAAGGCTACGAGACAGGCAGCGCAGTGCAGGTTCGGATGCTGCGTCCGGTATCCGAGCTTGAACATACGCTGGTTGCCATCGGGAGCCATGACCCACTGCTCGACGAGGTGGCCGACATGATTCACCGTGCTGACGGGAGCCTGTATATGAGCTCTACCCACGTGGGCTCCATGGGCGGTATCATGGCCGTTCGCCGGGGAGAAACCCATGTTGCCGGGATCCATCTGCTGGACGAAAAGGACGGGAGCTACAACACCTCATTTATCCGGCGGTACTTTCCAAAGGGCGGTGTCCGGCTGGTGGAATGCGTCGGCCGCACCCAGGGGCTGATGCTGCAGAAGGGCAATCCGAAAAAAATCGGTGGAATCGCGGATCTTGCAGTGCCGGGACTGCGTTATGTTAATCGGCAAAGAGGCTCCGGCACCCGTATTCTGATGGATTATCTGTGTAAAAAGAACCATCTGGAAACCGACTCAATCTACGGCTATGATCGGGTGGAATTCACCCACATGTCCGTGGCAGCACAGATCGAGGCAGGCACCGGAGATGCCGGTATGGGCATCTATTCCGCCGCCAAACTGTACGGGCTGGATTTCCTGCCCATCTGCATGGAACAGTATGATCTGTTGATTCCGGACGTTGCCTGGGAGACCCCCATGGTGCGCCAGTTGCTGGACGTACTCCAGAGCGGAGCGTTCCGCGCAAAGCTGGAGTCTATGGGCGGCTATCGCCTGGATCACCCGGGACAGGTTCGGGAGCATTTTTGACGATGGAACGGGCTGATGTGGTGATCGTCGGCGCAGGACTTCTTGGCTGTTTTGCAGCCAGAGCACTGTCCGCCTATGACCTGCGGGTCATTGTTTTGGAGCAGCGTGAAGACGTCTGTACCGGGATTTCCCGGGCAAACACGGCCATCATATACACCGGATACGACACTAAGCCGGGTACTCTGAAGACCCAGCTGTGTACGCGGGCCAGCGCCGGGTTTGAACAGCTCTGCAGAGATCTTGATGTGCGATTTCGCCGCTGCGGCTCTCTGATGGTCAGCTTTGGTCCACGGGCGGAAACGGTTCTGGAGGAAAAATACCGGCAGGGAATTCGCAACGGTGTCCCGGGACTGCGTCTGCTGGACCGGGAGGAGGTGCTGCGGCAAGAACCGAATCTCAGTCCTAATGTGACGCGCGGACTCTACGCCGCTGGAACCGGGACAGTCAATCCGTGGGAGCTGTGCATCGCCGCATTTGAAAACGCCCGCGCCAATGGGGTGGAATTTCGTTTTACCCAAAAAGTCCTGCGTATGGTACGTCAGCAAAGCGGGTTTTTACTGGAAACAGGACGTGAGCGCTATTTTGCCGGGGCCGTGCTCAACTGCGCGGGACTGTTTGCCGATGAGATACGTGAACTGGTGGAGACCCCCCTGGTACGGGTGATTCCCAACCAAGCGGTCTATCTCGTTCTGGACGACAAGCTGGACGGTTTTTTGCACCATGTGATCTTCCACGAGCCGGAGGAAAAAGGAAAAGGGCTGACACTGATCCCCACCGTGGACGGCAACCTGCTGATCGGCCCATCCGAGCAGCCGGGGGGTTACAAAAGTTCCAGTGCTACCACAAAAGAAGGACTGGAATTTTTGAAGGCCCTGTGCACCCGTGTGGTGCCTGAACTGCCGCTGGATCAGGTGATCCGCAGCTTTGGCACCCGGCGGCCAAATCCCTTTTTTGTCCGGATGGATTCCTCGGGCAGCTGCATTCTGGAGCATACGGCCATCAGCAGCTTTACTATTCTGGAGGAAAACGGCCTGTTCAGTATGATGGGTATCAAAACACCCGGGCTAACGTGCGCCTGGGAGCTTGGCCGGTTTGTGACGCAGAAAATTACCGCTTATTTGCACAAGAATGTCAGGAACCCTCTGTATTCCCCGGTTCGCCGCAGCATCGTGCCGGTGCGGACTCTGCCGCAGGCGGAACGCGCCCGGTTGGTCCGGTGCAGACCGGAATACGGGGAGATTGTCTGCCGGTGCAGGCAGGTTACAAAGGGTGAGATTTTGGACGCCATCCAACGTGGCGCAACAACGGTGGATGGTGTAAAGCGCAGGACCGGCGCCTGCATGGGCCGCTGCCAGGGCGGATACTGTACGCAGACCATTTTGGAGCTGCTGGCGCAGGAGCTGCAGATCGCTCCGGAGGCCGTCACAAAGGACGGCGTCGGCTCCAACCTGTTGGATGGGGGAAACGATGGAAACCTATGATCTTCTGGTCATCGGCGGCGGCGCGGCGGGTATGGCGGCGGCGCTTTCGGCCGAGGCTGCCGGGGTCCCCCGGATTCTGCTGGTGGAGCGCGCCGGTCAGCTTGGCGGAGTTCTGCCCCAGTGTATCCACCGCGGCTTCGGACGCGGTCAGTTCGGAGCGGACCTCACCGGCCCGGAATACGCGGACCGGTTCATCCGCCGGACGATGCAATCCAATGTCCACGTCCGGACCGGAACAACCGTCCTGCAGCTGAAGCAAGATAAAACCGCCCTGCTCTCTTCCGGTACGGGCCTGACCCGGGTCTCGTTTGCGCGTTGCATCCTGGCCTCCGGCTGCCGGGAACGGCCGGTCGGTTCCTTGCCCGTTTGGGGGACGAGACCCGCCGGGATTTTCACCGCCGGCGCCGCCCAAAAGATGGTCAACCTTGCGCACTATCACCTGGGCAATGCGGTTGTCATCCTCGGCAGCGGCGATATCGGCCAGATCATGGCCCGTCAATTTGTACAGTCGGGCATCCGTGTGGTTGCCGTAGTCGAGCAAAAGGCCGCACTGGGCGGCATGGCCCGCAATCAAAGGGAATGTATCCAGGCGTATGGGATTCCGGTGATTCTCCGCGCAACCATCGACGAGATACTGGGCAGCGGAAGGATTTCTGGCGTCATGGTACGGCACTTAGACACGGGGGATACACAGCGGCTGGACTGTGATACGCTGGTGACAGCACTGGGACTGATTCCCGAGCGGGAGCTCATTGACCCCCTGTGGCAGTCTGGTCGGCTGCCGGATTGGATTTCCCTTTGCGGAAACTGCGATCATATTTACGATATTGTGGATAGCATCACGGCACAGGCAGAAAAGCTGGGTGCGGCATGCAGACAAGGAGCATCAACGTGAACGATTATTTTGGACGGGAGATTACCTATCTCCGCATTTCAGTCACCGACCGCTGCAATCTCCGGTGCCAATACTGCATGCCGGAAGAGGGCATTGTGAAGCAGCCTCACTGCGACATTCTCTCGCTGGAGGAGATTGCGGAAATTGCCCGCGAGGCGGTGGGGCTTGGCATTCGAAAAATCCGTATTACCGGCGGGGAACCGCTGGTGCGCAGGGGCATTCTCTCCCTCTGCCGGGAACTGGCGCAGCTTCCCGGCCTGGAGGATCTGGCGCTTACCACCAACGGTACGCTGCTGGCGCCGATAGCGAAAGAGCTCAAGGCCGCGGGCGTGGGCCGGGTGAATATCAGCCTGGATACGCTGGACCCGGACAAATATCATACCATTACCCGGCTGGGCCAGCTGGAGGACGCGCTCTCCGGCATCCGCGCGGCCATGGAGGCGGGCCTGACTCCGCTCAAGATCAACACGGTTTTGATCGGCGGCTTCAACGACGACGAAATCCCCGATCTTGTCGCGCTCACGCAGCAATCTCCCATCGAACTGCGCTTTATCGAACTGATGCCCATCGGACATGCCAGCCCATTCGGCAAGGAGGCTTATCTCCCCTGCGGGACGGTGCTGGAACGTGTGCCAAACTTGCAGCCCATGGAGAAAAACGGCGTGGCGGAGCTGTACCGCCTGCCCGGCGCGGCGGGCAGCGTGGGGCTCATCCGTCCCATCAGTCACCTGTTCTGCGGCGAATGCAACCGCATCCGTCTGACAGCCGATGGATATTTGAAGCCCTGCCTGTTTTCCACGGAAGAAATTCCCCTGCACGGTCTGCACGGAGAAATGCTCCGGAAGCGGCTGGAAACCGCGATTGCCCATAAGCCAGCCAAGCACGGCGTCCTGACCTCGGCGGAGCATGCCGGGTCAGCCCGCGACATGAATCAGATTGGAGGTTGAATTTTGGAATCGCATCGTCAGAAGGATGGATGTGGCAAAGTCGGCGGCAAGTCCGGCGAATCTCAAAAAAGGACGGTTGATGTTATGAACCATACGGTGGCGGTCATCACCATGAGCGATAAGGGAGCCATGGGTCTGCGCAAAGACACCTCTGGCCCGGCAATCTGTGACATGCTGCAGGCAGACGGCTGGGAGATCGTCTATACGGCTATCGTTCCAGATGATTCTGAAATCATTCAAAAGAGTCTAATCCACTGTGCGGATGAACTTGGTGTCTGCCTGGTGGTCACAACCGGCGGGACTGGTTTTTCAAAACGGGATGTCACGCCGGAGGCGACCAGGGCGGTCATCGAACGGGAAACACCCGGCATCCCGGAGGCGATGCGTGCGAAATCCCTGCAGATTACGCCCAGAGGCTGCCTGTCCCGGGAAGCCGCGGGCATCCGGGGGGATACGTTGATCCTCAACTGCCCCGGCAGCGAAAAGGCTGCCCGGGAATGTCTCGGTGCGGTGCTGCCGGCACTGAAGCATGGTGTGGAGATCCTGCGCGGCTGGTCCGCCGAGTGCGGAGAACATCATCAACACGAAACGGGAGGGAAACACAATGGCTAAGATCATTGCGGTCTGCATTTCTGAACATAAGGGGATCCAAAAGCATGAGGTTCCAGAAGTAACCATGAAGGCCGATCACGGCATTATCGGCGATGCCCACGCGGGAAACTGGCATCGTCAGGTCAGCCTGTTGGGCGTGGAAAGTGTGGGAAAGGTTCAGGAAAAAATCAATTTTCCCCTGAAACACGGTGATTTTGCTGAGAACATTCTGACTGAGGGCATTTGTTTGTATCAGCTCCCCATCGGGACAAAGCTGCGTCTTGGCAGCGACGTCATGGGGGAAGTGACGCAGATTGGCAAGGAGTGCCACAGCGACTGTGCCATTCGCAAATTGGCAGGCGATTGTGTGATGCCCCGGGAGGGGATTTTTATCAAAATCTTACATGGCGGCACCGTCAGACCCGGCGATGATTTGACGGTCATTCAACCATGTGCAGACTAACTGCCGGCGATTCTTTAGAACCGGCGTCTACTGATTTTCCCGCCGACCTGTGACCCGTCCGGAAAGAAGCGGGGGCTGTACCGGGCGTTTCAGGCACTCGCTCTTCCACCGGTTGCTTTATAATAAACAATGACACAAAGTCTAATTTTATTGGGTGCCAATCGCTTAGTTGCATCTTTTTTCGGGCAACACCGCACAACGACATAAAAGATCCGTGCTGTCTGCCAAACGCAGTGTACAGCACGGAATCTTCATCGATGAAGCTGATTGAACTGTTCGGCGAAAAAATGACGGTGGAACAGCTGCAGAGCATTGTG
>JBFWME010000038.1:0-21908 GCA_050251755.1 Lawsonibacter sp.
CTTTACCGCCATCAGGTTGGATAGGATGTAATCTGCCCGCTCGATACATTCTATGATCCGGTTGTCTTCCATAACGTTCAATCTCCTTTTCTGTTTCCGAATGAGTTCAGCGTACCCCCAACGAAGTCAGCCGCCGGTTTTCCCCGCTTAAACATATCCGGTCCGCTGGATATTCAGGTCGCCTACATTATACCGATCCACTTTTTCCGCCTCAACAGTTATTCATAATCTTCGATCAACTATAATCTACAGATTATGAGGAGCCCCTCATAAAGCCGAGTTGATTTTGCTGTTTTTTAGATTTATAATAAAATAAATTCCATAAAAGAACGCGAATGATTGCGAGGAAACCGCATGTTGAACGAGATGAAATACGTCTACGCCGTCTACCAGGAAAAGAGCTTTACCAAAGCGGCAAAAAAGTTATTTATCTCTCAGCCAGCTCTCAGCAATATGGTGAAAAAGGCGGAGCACGAGATTGGCGCCCCCATTTTTGATCGAAGCACACTTCCTCTTACCCTGACCAAAGAAGGGAAATTCTATATCAAATCCATCAAGCAGATTATGCTGATGGAAAAAAACCTGCAAACCTACTTTGACGACATTCAGCAGCTCAATGCCGGAACCCTGTCGGTAGGCGGCTCCTCTTTTTTCTGCTCCTTTGTGCTTCCCGATCTTATCGGCAAATTCAACACCAAGTATCCCCACATCTCCATCGACCTTCTGGAAGGCAACATCAAAGAACTGCGGGAGGGTTTGGACAATGAAAGCCTGGATTTGATTATAGAGACTTCGGTGAAGGAAGACGATCTCACACTGGAACCCTTTTTGTATAAGGTAGAGACCATCATCCTTGCAGTCCCTGTCCGCTACCCCATCAACGAGCGACTGCGCCCCTATCAGATCAGCGCCAAGGACATTCAGCGTGGCCTTTTCCCTCGCGAGTCTCCACCCCATGTTCCTCTGCATGAGTTTAAAGATACTCCCTTTGTTCTGCTGAAAACAGGAAACGACCTCAGTCCCAGAAGTTTTGCTATCTGCGGTGAAGCCGGCTTCACCCCCCAAATTGCCATTTTAACCGACCAAATACTGACTGCCGCCAACATCGGGGCCACCGGCCTGGGCGCGGTCTTCGTCCGTTCCGATCTTCTGCGCTATGTGCCCATCCAGGACAAGTTTTGCTTCTATGCCCTGGGCAGCGAATTGGCACAGCGAAAAATCTTTTTCGCGGCCAAAAAAGGCCGTTATATCAGCAGTGCCATGCAAACCTTTCTCCAGCTTGCCGGAGTGAATCATTCCAGTCTTAGCCGCAGGAAAAAGAGAGGACCGGATTGAGCGCTCCCTTCTTTTGGGTCCGCAAGCAAGCGGGGGCCCCGCCGCAGATCCGGTAGGCCCCCGTGATTTCCCTTTCATTAAAAAAAGAGGAGCGCCCGCGGGCGCTCCTCTTTTTTTCAATGATGATCGGTGTTGCTAAGACTGCTTAGACGTGGGATTCCTCACTCTTACCGTCGGCTTCCAATTCCAATTCCATGGAACCGGTCTCGAAGAACAGAACGTCATCACCGTCACCAACGCTCTCGACAGGCGCTTCCAATGCGTCGGCTACGATACCGTCGCCGGCTTGCGCCAAATTGCCGTCGTCATCAATCGGATCGTCATCCCGATACTGGGCCAGACCGGAACCGGCCGGAATCAGCTTGCCGATGATGACATTTTCCTTCAGTCCCAGCAAGTGGTCCACCTTGCCCTTGATCGCGGCCTCGGTGAGAACCTTGGTCGTCTCCTGGAAGGAGGCGGCGGACAGGAAGGACTCGGTCGCCAGAGATGCCTTGGTGATACCCATCAGCAGGCGGGTGCAGGTAGGCAGGCGCAGATCCTCTCCCATCTCATTTTTCTCTCCGGCTCTGATTCGGCTCTTGACGGCCTCCTCAGCATCCAGGAAATCCACAATATCAACGGTAGCGCCGGACAACAGGCCGGAATCTCCGGCGTCCTCCACCCGGACCTTACGCATCATCTGGCGGACGATCACCTCGATATGCTTATCGTTGGTGTCAACGCCCTGCTGACGGTATACCTTCTGAACCTCGCGGATCAGGTAATTGTGACAGTCGGACAATCCGCGGATCCGCAGAACCTCGTGGGGAGACAGTGCGCCTTCGGTGAGCTCCAATCCCTTGGGAACCACTTCGCCGTCCTTGACTCGAATGCCGGCGGAATAAGGCAGCGCATACGTGACCACCTCACCGTCGTCGGCGGTAATGGTCAGGTTGCACATGACATTGCGCTTGGTCTCCTCAATGGTTACCCGACCACTAATTTCGGCCAGCTGAGCCATCTTCTTGGGCTTTCTCGCCTCGAACAGTTCTTCCACGCGGGGCAGGCCCTGGGTGATGTCGCCGCCGGCCACGCCGCCGGTATGGAAGGTACGCATGGTCAGCTGGGTACCCGGCTCGCCGATGGACTGTGCGGCGATAATACCTACTGCCTCTCCGGCACCCACAGGCTCGCCAATGGCCAGATTGATGCCGTAACACTTGGAACACACACCGCTGCGCGCCCGGCAAGTCAGCACGGAACGGATCTCAATGGAGTGAATGCCGTGCTGTTCCAGCACCGCGGCATCATCCTTAGTCAACATCGTATCCTTGGTAAACAGGAGTTCACCGGTGGCGGGGTCTACAATATCGTTCACCGGATAGCGGCCGTGAATGCGCTCGGCAAAGGTCTCGATGACCTGGCCGTATTCCTCAATCGCAGACACCACAATCCCGTCGGTCGTGCCGCAATCCTCCTCCCGGATAATAACCTCCTGGGATACATCCACCAGACGGCGGGTCAGATAGCCGGAGTCGGCGGTACGCAGCGCGGTATCGGCCATGCCCTTTCGGGCACCTCTGGAGGAGATGAAGTATTCCAGCACGGACAGGCCTTCACGGAAGTTGGCTTTGATGGGGATCTCAATGGTTCGTCCGGCGGTATCGGCCATCAGGCCGCGCATACCGGCCAGCTGACGGATCTGGGCCATGGAACCACGGGCACCGGAATCGGCCATCATGAAGATGGGGTTATACCGGTCCATGTTCTCCTGAAGGGCCACCGTGACATCGGCGGTAGTCTTTTCCCAAGCGGCCACGGTCAGACGATAGCGCTCGTCGTTGGTGATGAGACCGCGGCGGTACTGCCGGTCGATCTTGATGATTTCCTTCTCCGTCACGGCAATCAGCTCATGCTTTTTGGCCGGAACGGTCATATCGGAAATGGCCACGGTCAGGGACCCTCTGGTGGAGTAGTGATACCCCAAATCCTTGATGGCGTCCAGCACACTGGCGGACACGGTAAAGCCGTGTTTGGTAATGCATCGATCGATGATCTTACCCAGCTGCTTTTTGCCTACGATAAAGTTGATTTCCGGGTCAAACATCGTCTCAGGGTCGGTGCGATCCACAAAGCCCAGATCCTGGGGAATGGCCTCGTTGTAGATCAAACGTCCCACCGTGGTTTCCACCAGCTTGTGCTTCATCACGCCGTCGACTTCCCGGTACATACGCACCTTGATCGGAGCATGGAGGGTCACCACACCGGCGTCATAGGCCAGCATAGCCTCGTCCTTGTCGGCAAAACAGTGGCCGGTTCCCTCTTCGTCCCTGGTATAGGTCAGGTAATAAGCGCCCAGCACCATGTCCTGGGAGGGGATGGTAACGGGACCTCCGTCCTGGGGCCGGAGCAGGTTGTTGGCGGACAGCATCAACACCCGGGCCTCGGTCTGCGCCTCGGCAGACAGGGGGACGTGAACGGCCATTTGGTCACCGTCGAAGTCGGCGTTAAAGGCGGTACACACCAAGGGGTGCAGCTTAATCGCCCGGCCCTCAACCAGAATGGGTTCGAACGCCTGAATGCCCAGACGGTGCAGCGTAGGCGCGCGGTTGAGCATGACGGGGTGGTCCTTGATGACGAATTCCAGGGCGTCCCACACGGCGGCCTCGCCCTTTTCCACCATCTTCTTGGCGGCTTTGATGTTGTTGGCCAGGCCGTCGTCCACCAGCTTCTTCATGACAAAGGGGCGGAACAGCTCGATGGCCATCTCCTTGGGCAGGCCGCACTGATAAATCTTCAGGCTTGGGCCAACCACGATGACGGAACGCCCGGAGTAGTCGACGCGCTTACCCAGCAGGTTCTGACGGAAGCGGCCCTGCTTACCTTTAAGCATATCGGACAGGGACTTCAGTGCCCGGTTGTTGGCACCGGTGACGGCACGGCCGCGGCGGCCGTTGTCGATAAGGGCGTCCACCGCCTCCTGAAGCATCCGCTTCTCATTGCGGACAATGATGTCGGGGGCGTTAAGCTGGATCAGCCGCTTC
Source organism: Lawsonibacter sp. (assembly GCA_050251755.1). GTDB lineage: Bacteria > Bacillota > Clostridia > Oscillospirales > Oscillospiraceae > Lawsonibacter. The sequence continues at coordinate 4,362 of JBFWME010000038.1, forward strand.
AGGCGGTTGTTCCGGTTGATGACCCGGCGGTACAGGTCATTCAAATCGGAAGAGGCGTATCGGCCGCCGTCCAGAGGGACCATGGGCCGGATCTCGGGGGGGATGACGGGCAGAACGTCAATGATCATCCACTCGGGCTTGTTGCCGGAGATGCGGAACGCATCGACGACTTCCAGCCGCTTGACGATACGGGCCTTTTTCTGTCCGGAGGCGTCCTTCAGCTCCGTGCGCAGCTGGGTGGACAGCTCTTCCAGGTCAATCTGCTGGAGCAGTTTCTTCACGGCCTCGGCGCCCATGCCGGCGTCGAAGTCGTCCTCGTACTTCTCCCGCATATCCCGGTATTCCTTCTCAGACAGGATCTGGTTTCTGGCCAGCGGGGAGAAGCCGGGATCAATGACGATATAGGCGGCAAAATACAGCACCTTTTCCAGGATACGGGGGCTGATGTCCAGCAGAAGTCCCATCCGGGAGGGAATGCCCTTAAAATACCAGATATGGGAAACAGGAGCGGCCAGTTCAATGTGGCCCATGCGCTCCCGGCGGACCTTGGCCTTGGTGATCTCCACGCCGCAGCGGTCGCACACCTTGCCCTTATACCGGATCTTCTTATACTTGCCGCAGTTGCACTCCCAGTCCTTGGTGGGGCCAAAAATCTTTTCACAGAACAGGCCGTCCTTTTCGGGCTTCAGCGTGCGGTAATTGATGGTTTCAGGACGCTTTACCTCGCCATAGGACCACTCGCGAATCTGTTCAGGGGAGGCGATGCCAATGCGGATGGCGTCAAACTCAGCGTAACTCATATTTTAAATTCTCCTCCCAGTCTCAAAAGTCCTCATCGGAAAACAGCTCATCACTGGAGCTCTCCTCCTCGTCGTCCTTGTCGGTATCCACAACCAGGTCGTCGTCATCGCTTTCCCCCTTGAAGGTGAAGCCGCCGGCGGAAGCAAAGTCGGCGTCCTTCTGATAGCCGAAGTCGTCGTCCCGACCGTAGAAGTCGTCCCGGATGGGCTGATAATTGTCCTCGTCCTCGTCCTTCAGCTCAATCTCATCGCCATTGGAATCCAGTACCCGCATATCCAGGCACAGGGACTGCAATTCCTTGATCAGCACCTTGAAGGATTCCGGCACGCCAGGCTTGGGCACATTCAAGCCCTTGACAATGGCCTCATAGGTCTTCACACGTCCGGTGACGTCATCGGACTTGACGGTCAAAATTTCCTGGAGCGTGTAGGCAGCTCCGTAGGCCTCCAGTGCCCACACCTCCATCTCGCCGAAGCGCTGCCCGCCGAACTGGGCTTTGCCGCCCAAGGGCTGCTGGGTAACCAGGGAGTAGGGGCCGGTGGCGCGGGCGTGGATCTTATCGTCCACCAGATGGTGCAGCTTCAGGAAGTAGACATAGCCCACCGTGACGGGGTTGTCAAAGCGGCGGCCGGTGCGGCCGTCATACAGCCAGCTTTTGCCGTCAGGAGACAGGCCAGCCAGTGTCAGACAGTCCTGAATGTCATATTCGTTGGCGCCGTTGAAAATGGGGGTGGCCACCTTCCATCCCAGGGCGTGAGCGGCATAACCCAGATGGACTTCCAGCACCTGGCCGATGTTCATACGGGACGGCACGCCCAAGGGATTCAGGACGATGTCCAGCGGAGTTCCGTCGGGCAGGAAGGGCATATCCTCCTGAGGAAGGATCCGGGAGACGACGCCCTTGTTGCCGTGACGTCCGGCCATTTTGTCGCCCACGGAGATCTTCCGCTTCTGGGCGATATAGACCCGGACCACCTGATTGACACCGGGGCCAAGCTCGTCGCCATTTTCCCGGGTAAAGATCTTTACGTCCACCACGATACCGGCTTCGCCGTGGGGTACCTTCAGGGAGGTATCGCGGACCTCGCGGGCCTTTTCCCCGAAGATGGCGCGCAGCAGCTTCTCCTCGGCAGTGGCTTCCGCCTCGCCCTTGGGGGTAACCTTACCCACCAGGTAATCGCCGGCATGAATCTCGGCGCCGACGCGGATGATCCCGTGCTCGTCCAGATCCTTCAGCGCATCCTCGCCCACGTTGGGAATGTCCCGGGTGATGGTTTCGGGACCCAGCTTGGTATCCCGCGCCTCAGTTTCGTACTCTTCAATGTGGATGGAGGTGAACACGTCGTCGCGGACGATGCGCTCGTTGAGGAGGATCGCGTCCTCGTAGTTGTAGCCCTCCCAGGTCATAAAGCCCATGAGGATGTTTCGGCCAAGCGCCACCTCGCCGTGGTCGGTGGAGGGGCCGTCGGCCAGCACGTCCTGATACTCCACCCGCTGTCCGGCGTCCACGATGGGCCGCTGGTTGATACAGGTGGTATGGTTGGAACGCAGGTACTTGGTCAGGCGGTATTCCTTGGTCTGCCCATTGTCATAGGCCACCGTGATATACCGGGCGGACACCCTGGTGACGGTGCCCGGTCCTTCGGCCAAAATGGCCACTTCGGAGTCGATGCAGTTTTTGTGCTCCTGACCGGTGGCCACAATAGGGGCCTCGGGGCGGAGCAGAGGCACGGCCTGGCGCTGCATGTTGGCGCCCATTAAGGCACGGTTGGCGTCGTCGTTCTGGAGGAAGGGGATCATGGCGGTGGCGATAGACACCATCATCTTGGGGGACACGTCCACATAGTCCACCTGGCGACGTTCCACCGAAATCGTCTCATTGCGGCGGCGGCAGGTAATGCGCTCGTTGACGAAACAGCTATTCTCGTCCACGGGCTCAGTGGCCTGACCGATGGTAAATTCATCCTCCACGTCGGCGGTCATATAATCGATTTGGTCGGTGACCTTGCCGGTTTCCTTGTCCACCTTGCGGTAGGGCGCTTCGATAAATCCGAAGCGGTTGATCCGGGCATAGGAGGCCAGGTAGGAAATCAAGCCGATGTTGGGACCTTCCGGCGTCTCAATGGGACACAGGCGGCCGTAATGGCTGTAGTGAACGTCTCGGACATCAAAGGAGGCCCGGTCGCGGGACAGACCGCCTGGGCCCAACGCGGACAGGCGGCGCTTGTGGGTCAGCTCGGCCAGCGGATTGGTCTGATCCATGAACTGGCTGAGGGGGCTGGACCCGAAGAACTCCTTGATGGCCGCCGTAACAGGCCGGATATTAATGAGGGACTGGGGCGTAACCACATCCAGGTCCTGAGTCGTCATCCGCTCCCGAATGACGCGCTCCATGCGGCTGAAGCCGATGCGGAACTGATTTTGAATCAGCTCACCCACGCAGCGCAGGCGGCGGTTCCCCAGGTGGTCGATGTCGTCGGGCCCGCCCACGTTGTAAGCCAGGCAATTCAAATAATTGATGGAGGCCATGATATCGGGCACGGTGATGTGCTTGGGGATCAGATCGTCCAGGTGTTCCCGGATCGCCTCTTTCAGCTGCTCTCCGCTGTACTGGTCCATCAGCTGGCACAGCACCGGGAAGGACACCATCTCGTCCACTCCCACTTCATCCGGATCAAAGTCCACAAAGTTCTTCAGATGAACCATGTTGTTGGAGAACACCTTGATGATCTTGCCATCCACATCCAGCGCCGCCTCATTGACGCCGCAGTCATCCAACTCATGGGCCCGTTCCCGGGTCAGGACTTCTCCCGCTTCGGCAATAATTTCGCCGGTACGGGGATTGGCAATCGGCAGCCCCAGTTTATGGCCGGACAGCCGACTCCACAGGCCCATTTTCTTATTAAACTTATACCGGCCCACGGCGGACAGGTCGTAGCGCCGGGGGTCAAAAAAGGTGGCGTTGATCAGCGACTCGGCCGAGTCCACCGTGGGCGGCTCGCCGGGACGCAGTTTGCGGTAGATTTCCAGCAGGGCCTCTTCATAGGTCTTGCAGGCGTCTTTTTCCAGGGTGGCCAGGATACGCTCGTCCTCGCCGAACAATTCGATGATTTCAGCGTCGGTGCGGGGCCCCAGGGCTCGGATCAGGCAAGTCACCGGCAGCTTGCGGTTTTTGTCGATGCGAACATAAAAAATGTCGGACAGATCGGTTTCATACTCCAGCCAGGCGCCCCGGTAGGGAATCACCGTGGTGGCAAAGGTCAGGTTGTCCGCCTTATCCGCAGTGCGGGTATAGTACATACCAGGAGAGCGAACGATCTGAGAAACAATGACGCGCTCTGCGCCGTTAATGACAAAGGTACCAGCCTCGGTCATAATGGGGAAGTCCCCCATAAAGATCTCCTGCTCGTTGATCTGGTTGTTCTGGGTGTTGCGCAGATGGACCTTCACCTTAATTGGTGCCGCATAGGTGGTGTCCCGAGCCTTGCATTCCTCGACGTCGTATTTGGGCTTTTCATCCATGGAGAAGTCGATAAAAGACAGCTCCAAGTTGCCGGCGTAGTCGGTAATGGCGCCGACGTCCCGGAACACCTCCCGGAGACCGGTGTCTAAAAATGCCTGGTAAGAGGTCTTTTGAACCTCCAGCAGATTGGGCATCTCCAGGATCTCTTGGTACCGGGCAAAGCTCTTGCGCAGGGTCTTGCCGTAATAGACGTCCTTGGCTCTCTCCTCAACCCGCTGCCGGACTTCCTGAATGCTTTCCTTGACCATTCTAAAAAATCAACTCGCTTTCTCTTCACTCAACGGTTGGTTCTCCCAGTTTTTCTCGCCGGATGCAGGGGAAAACAGTCGAATCGCCGTCATTTTGCACAATTTCGGCCTCGCTCCGCTTTTCCGCACACCCGATCGCGTTGTTCATTTTCGCTTTTCGTCCCTTGCCTTTTTTCCCGTACCATGGTACACTGCAGTTGAGCATGGGGAATTAGGCACGTCTTTTCGCAGGGATATAAAAGCATTTTATTGTACCATACAGGGGGTAGGGCTGTCAAGCCTTACCTTTTATTTTTTTATTTTTCGGCTGTTCCTCCCTCTGGACAGCCAATTCCGAACAGAGCATTTTGTTAAAAAGGGCTTCAGTACCGGGCGTCCTTTGCTGCTTCATTTTTCTCTCCCGAATCTCCGGCCCACATACGGCTTCCTTCTCATTTTGCGCAAATCCCCCCGGTGTGCTTTACATCCCTCACGGTGAAATTGTGCATTATACACTATTTTCCAGGAAAATTATGCAGAAAGGGTTTGACAGCAGGTAACAAACATGTTACAATTCGGTTACAAGTTTAAATTTGAGGAGAGTTAATTATGGATACCGAACACATTCCTCTTTTCTATAAAGGGCATCCCCTGCGTCGGAAAGATAATCTCATTTACTACGGAACCATGGCTGAAAAATACATCATCATGCTTCAAATCCTGTCCACCAAACAGGTAAACGGATTGGCGGTCGCCGACAAGGTTGCGGTTCAGCTTCAACTGACCGACCCGGATTTAAAAAGCCGGGATCGGGTCGTGAAGCGGAGTGAAAAAGACAGCTTGTACACCGCGATGGACGTCGCTTCCGTGTGGCTGGAACGGTCGCTGGACACCAAGTAATACAATAAGATAGAGCAGATAGATCACGTTCGGGGAGGAAAGCAGTCATGCAGTTCAACAAGACGACCGCCGCCCGGTTTACCGTAAACCTTTTGCTTATCAGTACTCTTGTGGTTCCCGCCTTGGCCCTCACAGGCACCGTTAATTCCGGCGGCAGTCCACTACGGGTTCGGTCCGAGGCCAGCACCGACGGCGAGATTTTAACGAAGCTGGATCAAGGCGTGCAGGTTGAAGTTCTTTCCACCGTGGAAAATGGCTGGTATCAAATTGCGTTTGGAGAAATTACCGGCTTCGTTTCCTGCGACTATCTGGTCGTGGATGGAACCCAGGACGCTGTTTCCGCCGTCTCTGCGGTCGCTCCTACTTCTATTTCTTCCGCCGTTTCCGCGGCCGATACCTCACAAGCGGCGGCAGAGCCCCAATATGGCAAGATAACCGCCTCTTCCTTGAACATCCGCTCCGGTGCAGGAACCGGTTATGGAAAAGCCGGCAGTCTTTGCGCCGGCAAGGTGGTTGAACTCTTAGGCGAATCCAACGGCTGGTACCAGATCGAGTCCGGTTATATCTGTGCCGATTATGTGACCATCGTGGACGCCGCCGAAGCGGCCGCTTCCAGCAAGGGCCAGGAAATTGCCGACTTTGCTCAGACCTTTGTCGGGTATCCCTACGTTTATGGCGGCAGCAGTCCCAGCGGATTTGACTGCTCGGGCTTCACCAAATATGTGTACAGCCAGTTTGGCTACTCCATCAACCGCACCGCCTCCAATCAGCTGGACAACGGGACTTCCGTCTCCATGAGCGAGCTGCAGCCCGGTGATCTCGTCTTCTTCAAAAAGTCCGGCTCCGGCAGCAAACGCGCCTCCCATGCGGGAATCTACATCGGCGGAAACCGTTTTGTTCATGCTTCCACTGCCAAAGTCGGCGTCATCATCAGTTCCCTGAGCGATGCCTATTATACTTCTGGTTTTGTGGGCGGTCGCCGGCTGGCCTAATCATACTTAACATTTAAAAACCCCGGAAGCAACCGCTTCCGGGGTTTCTTTATGTCTTAGCCTGTTCTGTCTCAGCGGGATGGTGGCCCTCCGTTTCCAAATAGGGCGGGCTGTTGTTTTTCTGTACCTTGGCATAGGCCCGCTTCCTGACACACAGGAAAACAACCAGTTGGACCATTCCGGTGATGGCCCAACTTACGGGGTACGAAACATACAGGGTGGCCGGGCTGCGAAACAGCGGAAACACGGTGGCAACCCAGACCAGGCGCAGTCCGCAGGCGCCAACAAGGGAAACTACCATCGGGCCTACCGAATAACCGATTCCTCGCAGCACTCCCACCATGGTGTCCATAAATCCGCACAGCAGATAGGGGCAGCAGATAAAGCTCATGCGGATCAGTGCCTGCGCAACAACCTCCGGTTCTCCCGGCGCGTAGATGCCGGTCAGTTCCCGGCCAAAGAAATAAGCCAGATTCCCCAGTATCAGCCCGGCAGTCATACAGTAAGCCTGACACAGCAGTAAAACCCGGTCTACCCGGCGGCACTGGCCCGCGCCGTAGTTCTGTCCGGTAAATGTGAGAGCAGTCTGATAAAAGGCATTCATCGCTGCGTAGACAAATCCCTCAATGTTCGCCGAAGTGGCGGAACCAGCTACAATAACCGGATCGTTGAAGGAGTTGATGGAGGACTGAATGACCACATTGGACAGCGAAAAGATCACACCCTGGAGTCCTGCCGGCAGACCCACCTGGAAAATCCGCTTCACCACCGGCCACTCAAGTCCCAGTTTTTTTAGATCCAGGTGAAGCGGCCCCTCCTCTTTCGTTAAGCAGCGAAGAACCAATACAGCGGACGTATATTGCGAGATAACGGTGGCAATGGCTACTCCATCCACATCCATACCCAGCACGATAACAAAAAACAAATTAAGAGCTACGTTGATTAAACCAGCCGCCGTGAGAAAATACAGCGGTCTTTGGGTATCTCCCTGTGCCCGAAGAATAGCGGCGCCAAAGTTATAAAGTAAATTCGCCGGCATTCCAAAAAAATAGATTCGAAGGTAAATGGTGGACAGCTCAATGACATCCGTGGGTGATGACATCCACACCAGAAGCTGGCGCACCATCACGACTCCAAAAATCATCATAACCACGCCGCTGAGCAGCGCCAGAGCAATCGAGGTGTGGACGCTGCGGCTCACGTTGTCTTGCCGCCCTGCCCCCAGATCCCGAGCCACCACCACGTTGGTGCCTACCGATAATCCCACAAACAGGTTGACCATCAGATTGATCAGGGCGATATTGGACCCTACCGCCGCCAACGCCTCCTTGCCCGCAAACCGGCCAACCACCACCACGTCCGCCGCGTTAAACAGTAGCTGAAGCATGCTGGATGCCATGAGTGGCAGTGCAAACACCAGAATTTTATTCCACAGCGGGCCGCTGCTCATGTCAATATAATGTTGTTTCCTCTGCATGGTAATAAAAACCGCCTCTCAAATTCCAAGCCTCCATTGTCCTGATATCGGGTCAGCCAATCCCTTTATAAACAAAGCCAAGAACCATGACAAGAATGGTCAGCGGCACATAGAGGTACCGTCCCGCTAAACCGAACATGCCGCTGATGGGCTTTTCCCGACCTTTCTGCAATTCTTTCCGCAGCTTAGGCCATCCCAGCACATAATAGATGGACACAGCCCCCAGCACCGCTCCGATGGGCACCACTATAATGGTAATAAAATCCATCCAAGGTCCGACCCGTGCCTCTCCCTCCATGAAGATGCCCACACCCAAGGTCAAGGCCGAACAGATCAGGACCGCAGGCTTACGGCCCAGCTTAAAGTGACTCTGCCAACTCTCTGTTACCGCCTCAAACATGTTAATGAGAGAGGTGATGCCGGCAAATGCAACCGATACAAAGAAAAAAACGGCGAACATCTGCCCCATCGGCATCTGCTGGAACACTGTGGGCAGGGTAATAAACATCAGGGCAGGCCCCCTGGCCACATCCAGTCCATAGGCAAACACGGCAGGCATGATAACCAGCCCGGCCAGCAGAGCCGCCATCGTATCAAAAACAGCCGTGCGGAGGGATGCCTTTGGGATGTCCTCTTTCTTGTTTAAATAGGCCCCGTAGACAGTCATGCCGGATCCGGTGATGGACAGGGAGAAAAAAGCCTGACCCATAGCCATGACCCAGGTGTCCACCTCCAGCAGCTTGGACCAGTCCGGAACAAACAGAAACCGGTAGCCCTCTTTCGCTCCAGGCAGCAGTGCTACCCAGACGGCCAGGGCCAGAAACAGCAGGTAAAACAGCGGCATCATTACCTTGCTCACCTTCTCAATGCCGGCGGTAACGCCAAACATGAGCACCAGGCAGACCACAACCACTACCACCGTGTGCCACAGGGGATTGCCAAAGTTGGTGGCCGCCTGCTCAAAAAAGGCGGAGGGCTCGGCAGTCATCAGAACACCAGACAGCGCCCCCGCCAAACTGTTGAGGACCCACCCCAAAATAACAGCGTAACCAATGGCAATACCAAGAGAACCCATCAGAGGGATCCAGCCCAGCAAGCCGCCCAATTTCTTCTTTCCCCGGGCGGCAAAGCAATACTCGTAGGCACCGATGGTACCGGTACCCGCAAGCCGCCCGATGCCAAACTCGGCAGACAGCCCAACCCAGCCAAACAGAAAGATAAACATCAGATAGGGAATCAGAAAGGCCGCTCCGCCATACTGCCCCAGCCGGTAAGGGAACAGCCAAATGTTACCCAATCCAACCGCCGAACCCACACAGGCGATCACAAACCCAACGGAAGAACTGAAGCTCCCGTTTCGATGCGTATGATTTCCAGACATAAAGGCCTCCGCGTGCCCATTCCGGCACTTTAAATTTAGGCGGTCTCATGCCCGCCCATTCCTCTTCCTGCTCATTATATCAATGATTTGTTTGAAAAACAAGCGGCAACCAACAGCATGCAGCAGCAGGCTCCTCCGGTACCGGAGGAGCCTGCTACTGCATGCTGTTGGAACACATCATTCCACTTCCGTTATCAACTTAAGGATCCCGTCTTTTCATTCTAAGTTCCTTCGAAGATAACTTCGATTCTGTAAACACGCAAAGTCGTTCTAACTTCACTGTACACAATTTCATCGGTTTAAGGCAACAAGTTCAAATTTTTAATAAGGGTTGTTTTTATTGATGATTCCATAGATTATGCCAACAATTGAAGCGATTACAAGAGCAATGCTAAATGTCACAACCTATCACTCCATTATTTTTACATTCAAACCACGCTGCTGCATTGACGATAGACTGTGCTCACAATCCGTAGTTTATAAAATCATTACAAAATATCAATATATTCATTATTTAAAGCTTTATTCATACTTCTGACCGCACAAAACTTACCGCACATCGAACAAGTATCATCAAATTCCGGCGTTCTTTCATCCCGGATAGATTTTGCATATTCTGGATCAAGCGCACATTCCCATTGTCCTTCCCAGTCCAATCTACGTCTCGCATCCGCCATTTTATCGTCTATGTCTCTTGCATTTGGAATTTTCTTTGCAATATCTGCTGCATGTGCTGCAATTTTGCTGGCAATAATCCCTTGTTTCACATCATCAATATTTGGTAAAGCAAGATGTTCCGCCGGAGTTACATAGCACAGGAATGCAGCTCCTGCCATGGCTGCAACAGCACCGCCGATTGCCGCAGTGATATGGTCGTATCCTGGAGCAATATCCGTTACGATAGGACCAAGCACATAGAACGGCGCTCCCATGCAAATCGTCTGTTGTATTTTCATATTTGCTTCCACTTGGTCAAGGGGAACATGCCCCGGACCTTCAACCATAACTTGAACATCCTTTGCCCAGGCTCTTTTTGTTAATTCGCCTAAACGAACCAGTTCATCAATTTGACAAACATCGCCCGCATCCGCAAGACAGCCCGGACGGCAAGCATCGCCTAAGGAAATCGTAACATCGTATTCTCTGCAAATTTCAAGGATTTCATCATAATACTCATAGAACGGATTTTCATTTCCCGTCATACACATCCAAGCAAATACAAGAGAGCCGCCTCTTGATACGATATTCATTTTTCTTTTGTGTGTTTTTATTTGCTCAATGGTTTTGCGTGTGATTCCACAGTGTAGCGTTACAAAGTCAACACCGTCTTGTGCATGTAATCGTACCACATCGATAAAGTCTTTCGCTGTTAAAGTAGCCAGGTCTCTTTGATAATGTATGACAGAGTCATAAACAGGCACTGTACCGATCATGGCAGGGCATTCAGAAGTCAGCTTCCTTCTGAATCCTGTTGTATCTCCATGCGAAGACAAATCCATGATCGCTTCTGCCCCCATATTGACAGCTTCCATCACCTTTTTCAGTTCAACATCATAGTCCTTGCAATCTCTAGAAACGCCAAGGTTGACATTGATTTTTGTTTTGAGCATCGAGCCGATCCCGTTTACATCGATACATGTATGATTTTTATTTGCGCAAATTGCAATTTTACCTTCTGCCACATGCTGTCTGATAAACTCCGGCTCCCTGCATTCCTTTTTCGCTACAAGTTTCATCTGTGGAGTGATGATTCCTTTTTTCGCCGCTTCCATTTGAGTGTTATAATTCATAACGTTTCTCCTCTTCTTACAAAAAATAAAAGAAGCAAAAAATACCTTTCTTGGTACTTTCTGCTTCTATAACAGCACTTGTGCTTCCTACGTTGGCATTATCCAAATCAGGTTAAGGGTCGAAGTTAACACTTCCTCTCAGCTTGTGTACAAGCTCCCCTGCATCTATTCATTTTTTCCATACTATCACAGTGAAGCGATATAGTCAATACTAATTCAACTATAATTTACACAACCAATTGAACCCGACAAAAATAATGACACGTGGGTACATTTATGTTCTGGAGCGCAATTATAACACTCATAACTGTTGATTTAGAAATTGTTTGATATACACGTTTGATCTTCGCGCTTGCTCCCCGTCAAAGAAATTGGAATAATGGTCCATAAATCCATGGTTTGCCTGTAATATATGCAAATCAACCTTGATTTTCGGAGCAAGCCGTTTTCCTACACATTCCACGTCGAACGAATCATGTGCCGCAAATAACAAAAGTACGGGACACGATGGCTGAAGCGACATATAATCGCGTATGCGCGATCCATAACAACATACAATTCCGTCACAATCCGTATGTTCACAGCACCGCCAAGCAATCGTAGCCCCAACACTGAACCCGATCACAAATACTTTTTTATAGGTAAGTTTTAATTTTGAAATAATATCTTCCACTTCTTTGTAACATTCAAACCCGATATTGTTTCTAAAGTATTGGTACGCTTCTTCCGCTTCTGAATACAAAAAGTTCTCTCTTTGTATCATGTTCGGGCAAAACACATCAAATCCATGCATGTTATATTCTGTACACATTTCTTCAATAAAACTGTTTATTCCATAAATTTCATGCAGAATAATAACCGCAATTTTATTATTACTTGTTTTTTTAATCATTATGTTAACCCAATCAAATCATGTAGTTTGCTTTATCCGTCTTCCTTTAAAAAGCCAGCATTATCATACCAAATTGTAGCGGTTACTACAATACCTAGTTCTCAGATAACGATGAGCCGTGCAAAATTGAGCCGCTGCTTAAACCTCGATGGGCGAACATGGCATCAGACGATTCTCATTGCATACCGTGGGATTTAATACGGTCAGGGTGGTTTTTATGGTATTCAGGTTGACCGCTGCGCCGATTGGGATCGCCGCTTTATATTTTCCATGACCGGATGCCAGATTGGTTAATAGCGGTTTTCCCAAGGGAACAATGAACTCTGTAATCAAATCCTCATATGATTTCCCATATTCCTCCGAACAGTCGGTACACTCGCCCATTACAATCCCAATGCAATCGTTAAATTTACCAGCAACTTTCAACTGATTCAAATATCTGTATACCGTGTTAACCGGCTCGTGAGTCTCCTCCAAAAACAGAACCTTTCCTTTGGTACTAATTTCGTATCGAGTCCCAAGCGACCCAACAAATGAGGTCAGGTTCCCCCCTACTATGGGTCCGGTTACATTGCCGGGAACTCTGCTGATCATCGGCATTTCGGGTGGATTGACAATCTGCCTTGGTGCGCACGTGGAGGCCGTAGCACTGAAGTACTGTGTAAAGTTATACTCCGGCGTACTCTCTCTGAAGTCAAGCAGCAATAGGCTGTGAAAGGTGATTTGGTGGGTGAATTGGGACAAAACGTTCAGTAAAATTGTAATATCACTATAGCCTGAGATGATTTTTGGGTGCTTTGCAATGTAACCGTAATCAAGGTAAGGTAGAATTCCTTCCACCCCAACGCCACCTCTTGTTGGCAAAATTGCTCTTACTTCCGGGTCTTTATACATGCGCATTAAGTCAGATGCTCTTTGCTGGTCGGTTCCTGCCAGATAGCCATTGCTTGCATAGACAGAATCGCCTATGACAACATGAAATCCGTGTTCTTTTAAAAAGGATATCCGGTCATCAATCTCAGTTGGGTCAAGGGGGCTCCCCAGTGTCACAATCCCCAATGTATCGCCTGCTCTTAGCATAGGCGGCCGTACTACCATCATCATCACTCCCTATTCCTTACACAATATGCTCGTTCCACCTGTCGGCCAATATTTTTTTCGGGCTGGAGCACCGCCATGCCGGATGTTCTCTGTACTGCTTTGACAACATATGAGCTGGTATCGCTCTTATATGGATTGCTGACTTATTTAAAAAAGAATGCTCTTTTCGGCCTCTTAATCAGAAGAATGACCATCCATGCGGCAAAACCGCAAAGCACCACGGTAAAACCCAGCAGCGCGTCATTGAGGCTAAGATCCAAAACCGGTTCGCCTTCAGCAAGGCAGAAGAAAGCATCTACCAGCCACATCAGCGAAGCACCCCAGTACATCAGGCAAAGTGAACCGACTTTATTCGGGCTATCGGGTATTTTCACATACCATACGATTGTAGCAATGACTGCCGCCAGTGCTGTAATTAACAAACACATTCTCTACTCCTCCTGCGCTGCTTGCTTCCATACAAAGGTTTTTTTGCATATACGGTCCGCAACAAGTATCATGACAAACCATGTGGCTGTGACAAACACAGCCATGGAAACACCAACCGTAGCGATTTCATGCAGCATGGGCGCGATGTCTTCCGGATGATTCATTGCGGTCAAAAATGGCGGCCATGGAACCACTTCCCCGTGCCAGATATGCTCGATTGCCAGCAAAAAAACGCCGCCCCACAGAAGATTTGTCAGCCAGCTTAATTTTCGGCCCCACGATATACCTGTCTCAGGTTGTCCCTTTGAACGTGCAGTACTGTGGTCTAACGCAATGTTTGCAGCTTCCCGCTTTTTCACATTCGTTCCGATCATCGTCACAACAACAGCTTCCGCTGCCGGAACCAGGAAACAAGCCATGGAATCATCCTCCTAAAATCAATCATCAACAGATTCTGGATATCATTTCGTTTTCCAGCATACGAAGGATTCGTTCGCCTCCCAGCGGGGTCCGAAGGCAGATTTTGCTGTACGCCTTGTCGAATGTTCCGATTCGTTCTGCATCGCGGCAACTATCCAGGCATTTTAATATATTCACGATTTTCATGCCATAGCCCTTTTCCACGACGAGAATCATCCTACCTTCACTGGCGAAGTACAGGGGATCTGTGCCTAAAAGCTCATGGACAGCGCCGACAGCCGGACGGATCTGCAATTTTTCTTCTTCGATCAAAGCGCCGATGTGATGACTTTCCGAGATTTCACACAGAGCGGTGGCCACCCCGCCCCGCGTCGGGTCCCGCATCAGTTTTACATGCCTTAGAAAATCGCCGAGCGCCGGAATCAGCTCAGATAGTGGTCCGCAGTCGCTTTTAATATCACTTTGCAGCCCAAGATCATATCGTTCCAGCAGAATTGCCGTGCCGTGTTCCGCGATGGTCCCTGTCAGGATAATCTCATCGCCGGAGGCTATCTGTCTGGGACGAAAACATTCATGTACTTTACCAATCCCCGATGTGTTGATATAGACTCCGTCAACCAAGCCCTTTTCAACAACCTTCGTATCTCCCGTCACAATCTTCGCACCGGCCTTTTTGCAGGTTTCACCCATGGATGCGGCGATTTGATCAAGCTTTTCAAGCTCAAACCCCTCCTCGATCACAAAACCCGCACTCAGGCAGAACGGAACCGCTCCCGCCGCCGTCAGATCATTGACGGTCCCGGATACGGCAAGCGTTCCAATATCTCCGCCCGAAAAAAAAATCGGTTTTACCACGAAACTGTCCGTCGTAAACGCCAGCCGTCCGGTCTCCATTGCAAAAATAGCAGCATCCTGATAGCCGGTCAGAATCTCGTTGTCAAAATGCCGGTAGAAAATATCGCGGATCAGCCGGTTGGTATGGAGACCTCCGTCACCGTGCCGGAGCGTAACGTTCCCATTCAAATTTTACCGCCTCCAAATCTGTAATACGCCGCGCACGCCCCCTCCGAGGAGATCATGCACGGCCCGATCGGATGGTCAGGGGTGCACAGGCGTCCGAAGTTCACACACATGTCCGGCGTTTTTTCTCCAATCAGAACCTTTCCGCACTCGCATCCGTCTGAACAGGCAGCGGGGGCCGATTTCAGTTCCAGACCAAATCTTTTGCATGCGTCGTATGCCTCGTAACGATTGTTCAGGGTGAGCGCGGAGTCTGGAATTCTTCCGATTCCTCTCCAACTCACGTCCGAACACTCAAACACTTCTTTGATCAGACGAAGGGCGGTCGGATTTCCAGGTTCGCTGACACACCGCTTGTATGGATTCATAAATTGAATTGGCTCTGCTCCGGTGATCTGTCTGCACAAAATGCCGATGGCGCCAATCAGGTCCATCGCCTCAAATCCGCAAATCACCGCGGGAATGTGATATTCGGCGGTGACCGGCAGGAACGGCGTGATACCGGTGATCGCGGCAACATGCCCCGGACAGAGCATTCCGTCTATGTGGACTCTACTTTCCCCCAGGATGAACCGGATCGCCGGTTCCATCCGCTTCAGCGACGTCAGGAAAAATAAATTTCGGATGTTCTCTGTTCGCGCGGTTTGAACCAGCACCGCATACAGAGGAGCCGTCGTTTCAAACCCAACTGCCGCGAACACGATCGATTCCTTTTTCTGTCTTTTTGCCAAATCCAGTACGTCTTCCGGAGAGTAAACCGCAATGACCTTCCGCCCAAGAGACTTCTGTTCTTCCAGGCTGCCGGATGAGCCGCGGACTCTCAGAAGGTCTCCGAATGTGACCACCGTAACATTCTCATGCGTTAAAAGTGCGATCAACGCGTCAATATAGCCCGGCTCTGTGACGCAAACCGGGCAGCCGGGGCCTGAGACAAGGTGAATTTTGGGCGTGAGAAGCGTTCTGATCCCAAACCTTGCAATTTGATGCGTATGCGTGCCGCAAACCTCCATGATGCGAATGTCGCGTTTGACGGACTCATTGATCTGTACAATCGCTTTCCCGATCCATTGTTTTTCTTCCTGCATCATGTGCAGTCGCCCAACATTTCCTGAAGCGTATCTTTTAGAAAATCAAAATACTCGTCGTCAATTTTGCTGATGGCAAATCCCGCGTGTACCATGACCTTGTCGCCAACATTCAGATCATCCAGCAGCAAAATGTTGATCTTTTTTCGGACTCCCATGAGATCAACCTCGGCATGGGAGTCATTCCGTTTGATTACTTTTGCCGGAATGGCAAGACACATTGTCATTCTCCTTTAAAATTGCACTGGCTGCCGCCGCCTGTCCGAACGAGATCCCGCCGTCGTTTGTCGGGGTCAGCCGGTTGTAATACACCTGAAACTTCAAATCCCGGAGCCTCAATATAAGCCGTTCAAGCAGATAGGCATTTTCAAACACGCCGCCGCTCAGGACCACATCCTCCAGCCCGGTTTTTTCACGGATTCTGCACGCGCAATCGGTGGTTGCTTCGATTACGGTGTTATGAAATTTGGAGGAGATGATGGAGTTCGGCACCTGATTTTGAAGATCGTGTATTACGTTTCTCAACAGGTTTTCAAATCCAAAAATGCATTCCTTTTCGATATCATGAATGCGGTAGCCATAACAGTCCGAAACCCCTGCCTCGGACAAATTCTCCAATTCAATTGCCGCCTGTGCGTCGTAGGTGATTTTTTTCTGAAATCCACACAGCGCCGCAACGCAGTCAAACAGCCTTCCTATACTCGACGATTTAAAACATTGAATTTTGTTTCGTAAGGCGGCCCGGACCACATTCAGTGCAATTGGATCTACTTGCGGTAAAAACTCATGAGGATCCATACCAAGTGCAAAAAGATAGCAGGCCGCGCATCTCCACGGTTCCTTTACCACGCTGTCGCCGCCCTGAAGGGTTACATAGTCCAAATGTCCGGCCCTTGTAAAGCTGGATAAGGAGCCTGTCAAAAATTCTCCGCCCCATACCGCGCCGTCCGTGCCAAGGCCCGTTCCATCGTAGATCACGCCGATCGCATCACGCGCCAATTTGTGTTCCGCCATGCAGCCCGCCATATGCGCGTGGTGGTGCTGAACCGCGATTTTGTGCCCGGTCTGCTCATTTGCATAGCGTGTAGTAAGGGAATCCGGATTTCGATCATGCGCAAGAATTTCCGGGCAAACATGAAACAGGCCTTTGAAATGCTCGATCTGCCGTTCAAAGGCCTGATACGTTTGAAACTCGTTCAAGTCTCCGATGTACTGGCTGACGGTGGCAAAGCCGTTTCGGGCAACGCAGACGGAACTTTTTTGCTCCGCGCCCAGCGCCAAAATCTCATGCCCCGATTCCATGGGAATCGTCAAAGGCGCGTACCCGCGCCCGCACCGGACAAGTACTTCATGGTCGTCCACGACTTTTGCCACCGCATCGTCCACCGGGATCTGAATCTCGCGGTTGTGTGTGAGAACATAGTCCGCAACGGCTCCAAGCGCTTTGATTGCGGCATCGTCCTCATAACAGATCGGCATGCCGCTGATATTTCCGCTGGTCATGACAAG
>JBFWME010000039.1:0-21468 GCA_050251755.1 Lawsonibacter sp.
CACGTCGGAGTAGCTCGCGCCGGTGCCGACAACCATCAAGCCGATCAGCATGACGGAAGACAGAGCCAGACTCAGAGCCCGCTTCAGGTTTCTCATTCGGAATTCCTCCTTTAAATTTTTCGATCCTTCTGTACTATCACATTCCGGATCAAAGTTCGGGCGGTTCGCCCATTTTTGAGGGGTCGGAGATTGTTTCAGAACTGCCGCTCTGCATCCTTCTCCTTGTCTCGGAGTTATCTTATCAGAGGTCAAGTTTGAAGTCAACATCCCGGAGGCAAGTGTAACACAACGGTAATATTACGGTTCGTGTGCATAGAATGCCAAAATCAGCTCCAGTTCAACCCAATTGTTTGTGAAAACCGCCCGCCGCCCAGGATTGGGCGGCAGGCGGTTCGAGACGGTCAAAAACGCACCTTTGGCACGGTTTGCGTCGACTTCGGCTTACTGTATGCGCAAACGGTCCGCAGTTAGCGGACCGTTCTGCGAAGCTCTTTTGTTTTGGCACGGGGAACACAAATTCCTCTCGCCGGGGCCCTGACCAAGCGCGCTATACTTCCATAATTACCGGAAGAATCATCGGGCTGCGCTTGGTCTTTTTATAGAGGTAGTTGGACATGTCGCCTTTGATGGAGCTCTTGATGGCCGACCAGTCGGTGGCGTACCGGGTATCCACACTTTGAATGGCCTCCAGCGCCACCTGACGCAGCTCCTCCAGCAGTCCCTCAGACTCCTTGACATAGACAAATCCCCGCGTGATGATGTCCGGGCCGGAAACCAGCGCCCCGTCCTCTCCGGACATGGACAGCACTACCACGATCATCCCGTCCTGGGCCAGATGACGGCGGTCGCGCAGCACCACGCTGCCTACATCGCCCACGCCGTAGCCATCCACAAAGACCTGGCCGGCGGTGACCGTACCCCCCAGCTTGGCAGAATCCGCGGTAATCTCTATCACCCGGCCGATGTCGCTGATCAGGATCTGATTGGGTTTCATCCCCATGGACTGCGCCAGCTTGGAGTGGATCTGCATCATCCTCTGCTCGCCATGGATGGGAATGAAGAACTTTGGCTTGACCAGGGCGTGGACAATCTTCAGTTCCTCCTGACAGGCGTGGCCAGACACATGAAGCGCCAGCTCCCGCTCGTTCATCACTTCGGCTCCTTTGCGGTACAACTCGTTGACCACATTGCCGATGGCATTTTCATTGCCCGGAATGGCGGAAGCGGAGATGATCACCCGGTCTCCCGGAAGCAGGTCTACCTGACGGTGGGTATTAAATGCCATACGGGTCAGGGCGGACATGGTCTCTCCCTGGCTGCCGGTGGTAATGATGCACACCTTTCTTTTGGGCAGGGTCTTGATTTGGTTCAGCTCCATCAGCACCCCGTCCGGGATGTTCATATAGCCCAGCTCGGTGGACACCTTCATAATGTTTTCCATGGAGCGGCCCGTGACAGCCACCTTCCGCCCGTATCGGGCGGCCACATCGATGATCTGCTGGATGCGATCCACGTTGGAGGCAAAGGTGGTAACGATGATCCGCTCTTCACAGCCCCGGAACAGCGCATCGAATGAGGACCCCACGCTGCGTTCGCTGCGGGTGTAGCCCAGGCGCTCTACATTGGTGGAGTCGGCCAGCAGGGCCAGCACCCCCTCCTTGCCAAGCTCGCCCAGCCGGGCCAAATCCATCATGCCCCCCTGGATCGGGGTGGCGTCGATCTTAAAATCGCCGGTGTGAATGCAGGTGCCGACCGGGCACTTGATGGCAAATCCCACTGCGTCGGCAATGGAATGATTGACGTGAATAAACTCCACGGAGAATTTGCCGGCCTTGACCGTGTCGCCTGCCTCGCAGGTGATCAGCTTGGTCTTGTCCAGCAGACGGTGCTCCTCCAGTTTCAGCTTGATCAGCCCCGCGCTCATGCGGGTGGCATAGATCGGGGCGTTGATGGAACGCAGAACATAGGGCAGGGCTCCAATGTGGTCCTCGTGGCCATGGGTGATAAAAATACCCCGGATCTTACTTTGATTCTTAATGAGATAGCTGACATCGGGGATCACCACGTCGATGCCGTACATGTCGTCATCGGGGAAGCCCATGCCGCAGTCCACGACGATAATGTCTCCGCCGAACTCATAAACCGTGAGGTTCTTGCCGATCTCGTTCAGACCGCCAAGAGAGATGATTTTCAGTTTTTCTGCCATAAATACTCCTTACTTCATAAAAATTATAACAATTTGTTGTTACGACCCGCCTGTTCGCAGCGCTCGTCCTCTCTCCGGCCGGGGCGGAAAGCGGCAAACGCGGTATGGGTACAGATCTCCTGCCCCCGCCCGTGGTCCAAACCCACGGTCCGCGATGGCTCAATCGCTTTGTATGTACGGCAGAATCACTCCAAAAGGGCTGTGCTCCCGGCACAGCGAGGGGACGAAGGACAAACCTCCCCACCGGCCCTGCCTCGCCGGGTGGGAATCCATCGCTTCGTCTCGTTTCGGATCCGTCGTACTTGTCGCCCCGTGTCCGTCCCCGCCTGCTGTTACGGTTCAGGGTCACAGGATATATTTAGACGCGTGGGAACGGCGGTTTTCGTCCGCCGTGTCCCATACGCGCATAAACCAAAGATTATTAAGCATAGTATAGCACACTTTTTCACAAAAGTATACTATACTTTCCCAAAAACAACCAGTTACGATGGATTTGTTTCTTGGGTATCTTGCTTAGAATCCTCCCGATCCAGGGCCGCTGCCCGGCCGGCAAAAAAGTCACACAGCTCGGCGGCCAGCTCCAGATCGGGTCCCTCGGCCACCACCCGCAGCGCGGAACGCCGGGCCAGCGGAGCCAGATAGACCCAGCCACTGCCGGTACGCACGCGCAGCCCCTCTCCGGATGGGGTGCGGGCGTGCTCACGGGCCAGGGCCTGCATCACCCGGCCCCGGTCAGAGGTCAGGGGCACTTCACGCTTCCATACGCTGAAGCGCGGGGTTTTTGAGACCAGCGTCTCCAGCTTTTGCCCCGCCACTCCCATCCGGGCACAGATCCGGGCTGCGGCACTGGGGGCCGACCACAGCCAAGGCAGACAGGCATACAAATCCCGGGCCTGCTTGCCGTCCCGATCCAGACGGAGCACGGTTCCGTTGTATCCCGCCGCCACCAGATCCACGGCGGCACTCCCCCCTGGCGGAACGGCGACCTTGCCCCCACCGTTTTCCATTTCAATGAGCGTCACCAGGGTAAGCAGCTGACCCGAATCCAGCAGGACGCCCCTCTCGTCTTGAGCAGAGAGCCGAAAGCCCCCGTGGCTCCCGAAGAAGGCCGGAATACCCGGTCTCCACTGATCCTCCACATGGCAGCCCATTGCCATGAGCGCGGCTCGAATGGCGCGGTCGATCGGGGTATCCTTTCCCACCGCCACCGCGATCCGGCGCAGGGCGGGGCGCCCCAGCATGGCCGCTCGCGCCACCGTCTCAGCCCAAAGCCGGGCAGACAGGTTGAGCTGCTCCAGCTTTCCCACCCGCTCTCCGCGGACCCGGCGAAATTCCCCCTGAAGCAACGCGTGCTCCAGCTTCCGCTCTCTGGCCCGGCCCAGGGACAGTCCCTGGCGGTCAAACACATGGAGGTAGACGGTTCCATTTCCTTCTTCTTCCACAAACAGCGTAATGGGCAGATCGCACTTTCGGGCGATCCAGGCCCCCTGGACGGGGCAGTCCAGCCCGTAGATCATTGCTTGCCCGCCTGCCGCGGCAACACCCGCCGCCGCCGCCCGGGCCAGCATTTGGGCTCCATTGGTGTCCGTACAGCCCAGCCCAACCTGTCCCTCCGCTCCCAGCACGCTGCCCAGTGCCAGCAGCGCTTCAGGACCGATATCTTCTCCCAAAACGCCCTGGATGACGCCTCCGTCTCCAAAACGCAGGGTTCCTTTTTGGCTGCCGCTGGTGATGGACCGGGCCAGCCGGCATCCCGCGGGGGCGGTTTGGCTGGGCCACAGCTTCACGCGTTCCAGCAGAACGGCCCCTTCCTCTGCCAGGGCGTTTTCTCCCAGCACCGTCCCCTCATGGAGAATGGCTTCCTTTCGGGCGGCCGCGTCCCGGCACAGGATAGCTCCGTTCAGTGTCGCTCTCGGCCCGGCGCTGGCCCCCTCCAGCAAAACCGAGCGCTGGATCATGGTCTTTTCTTCTACGACAGCACCTCGTCCCAGCACAACGTGGGGACCGACGTGGGCTCCTTCCTTGATCTGAACCTCCGGACCAATCCAGCAGGGAGGGGTCAGGGCCGCCCCCTCCGGCACCGGCTCGGCCGACCAGATACCGGGCGCTTGCTGGGGCAAGCCCATCTCCAAGTTCACCTTGCCGGACAGCGCATCACAGATGCAGTCCAGATAGGCCTTGCAGTCCCCCATGTCGCACCAATACCCCTCCAGGGGACAGCCGTACAGCTTTGCTTCGTCCTTCAACAAAGCAGGGAACAGATCTTTGCCGAAATCATAGGCGCCCCGCTCCGGAACCCGGTCCATGGCGGCAGGGGAGAGGACATAAATCCCCGTGTTGATCCGGTTGGTCACCACCTGGCCCCAGGAAGGCTTTTCTACGAAGCGCTCCACCTGTCCCTCCGGTCCGGTTACCACCAAGCCGTATTCCAGTGGCGTGCTGTGCGGATACAGGGCCAGGGTGGCCTCCGCTTCTTTTTCCCGGTGGAAGGTTATGAGCTTTTTCAGATCCAGGTCACAGACACAGTCTCCGCTGATGACCAGAAAATCCTCCCGTCCCAGGTGGGTCATACAGTTTTTCACACTGCCCGCGGTGCCCAGCGGTTCTTCCTCGATAAAGTAGGTCAGCTGAACGCCCAGCTCCTGCCCGCTTCCGAAATAATCCATGATCCCCTGCGGCTGGTACCACAGGGTGACGCAAATATCGGTAATGCCGTTGGCCTTCAGTAAATGGATAATATGCTCCATCACCGGTCTGCCCAGCAGAGGGGTCATGGGTTTGGGGTGGCCCAGGGACAAAGGGCGCAGGCGGGTGCCCTCGCCTCCGGCCATAATCACTGCTTTCATGGAATTGTACCGTCCTTCCTTACGGATCTCTTGTGACGGTTAGTATGACCGGTGAGGCCGCGTTTCATCCAGACGCCCTCTTGTTTCTCCGATCCCGGCATGGTATACTTTTTTCAATCAAGTTTGATTTTTTGGAGGAAAGACAATGGACATCAAGCCGGGCCGCTATCGCCACTTTAAGGGGAAGGCCTATCAGGTGCTTGGTCTTGCCACTCATTCGGAGACCGGGGAGACTCTGGTGGTCTATCGGGCCCTGTATGGAGCGGGCGGGCTTTGGGTCCGCCCGGCCTCCATGTGGACAGAGCAAGTGGAACGGGCCGATTATTCCGGCCCCCGGTTCATCTACATCGGAGAATAGGAGGGAAGGCGGGGGGCTTCAGCCGTCCTCGCCGCTCAGTCATGAACATTCAAATTTTCGGAAAAAGCAAGTGTTTCGATACCAAAAAGGCGGAGCGCTACTTTAAGGAGCGCCGCATCAAAGTTCAGGCGGTGGATCTGAAAAAATTCGGCATGAGCCGCGGGGAGCTGACCAGCGTAAAAAACGCAGTGGGGCTGGACGCCATGGTGGACCCCGCCCATCCCGACGCCGTTCTGCTGTCCTATCTGGCTTCTGAGCAGGCCAAGCTGGACCGGCTCTTTGAGGACCCCGCTCTGCTGCGCACCCCCATTGTGCGAAACGGCAGACAGGCTACGGTAGGCTATTGCCCCGATGTGTGGGAAAATTGGAACTAATTTGCCCTGTTTGCTTCGGAAATATGCCCGAGAACAGGAGGGAGACAGCGTAAAAATCACGCTGTCTATGATATGCCAATTGCTCTCCGCCCATGGCGGAAACCGCGATTGATGCATAAAAAGGCCCTTCCTTTCATGGTTTTTTTGTTCCTGAACGTATCGGAAAGGAATGGTCTTTTTTATGGCAAAAAGCTCCAATCAAAAAACCAAGCTGCTCCATCTCCACCAGATTCTGCTTCGCCAAACCGACGAGGAGCACCCCATCACCGTGGCTCAACTCATTGAAGAACTGGCCAGATATGACATCAAAGCCGAGCGCAAGAGCATCTACGACGACCTGGAATCCCTGCGCCAGTTCGGCCTGGACATTCAATGCCGGAAGGGGCGTTCTTCCGGCTGGTTTGTGGGAGGCCGGGACTTTCAGCTTCCTGAGCTGAAGCTGCTGATGGACGCTGTCCAGTCTTCCCGGTTTATTACACAAAAGAAGAGCGATACCCTCATCCGCAAGCTGGAGGCTTTGGCCAGCGTCCACCAGGCCCGTCAGCTTCAGCGCCAGGTCTATGTCAGCGGGCGAATTAAGGTGATGAACGAGAGCATTTATTACAATGTGGACAAGCTTCATGCCGCTTTGGCCGAGCAGAAAGCCGTCACCTTTCAATATTTTGACTACGACATCACCCGAAAAAAGGTGTTCCGCCGAAATGGCAGCCGATATACGGTCTCCCCTTACGGCTTGATCTGGAACAGCGAAAACTATTATCTTGTGGCCTTTGATCATGCCAACCGGGATTTGCGCCACTATCGGGTGGATAAAATGGCCGCGCTTTCGATCACCGATTTGGATCGGGAGGGCCGGGACCAGTACCCCGACTTTCAGCTGGCCCAGTACGGGCAAAAGCACTTTGGCATGTACTCCGGACCCGAGCTGAAGGTGACGCTTCGGGGCAGGCGAGACGCGGCCGGGGTGGTGTGGGACCGGTTCGGTCAGGATGTGATTTTGGTTCCGGACGGGGAGGAGCATTTTACCGTCACCCTCCCCGTGGTGATGAGTCCCCAGTTTTTCGGATGGCTGTTTGGTCTGGATGGCGAACTGGTTCTCATTTCCCCCAAGACCGCGGTGGATGCGTATCGTCAAAAACTATGTTCCGCTGCCCAATCCATCCCGAACCCCTGACGTTACTCGGGGGTTCCGAATCCGTTTTCGCACAGGCGTCTGTGTCTTTGTTCCACCCTTGACTTTAACGGGTAAATGTGTTAAAGTTTTGTTACCCACCGCCCTTCGGCGGAGAAACGAGGAGACACCTCATGAACAAGCATATCGTCATTGTGGGCCTTGGCCTGATCGGAGGCTCGATCGCCAAGGCACTGCGCGGCTTTGAGCATTACGACATCATTGGCCTGGACGTCAGCCAGCCAACCCTGCGCTACGCGCTGGAGCAGGAGATTGTGGACCGGGGGGAGGAAGATCCGATCCAAGCCCTGGCGGAGGGCGATCTGGTCTTTCTCTGCCTCCATCCCCGCGGCATCGTGGAGTTTCTCTCCCAGCACCGGGATCACTTCAAGCCGGGCGCTATGGTCACCGATGTGTGCGGCGTAAAGGGAGCCATCGTGGAGGGAGCCAAGGTGCTGCCGGACACCGTCTCCTTCGTGGGCGGACATCCCATGGCGGGGACTGAATTTTCCGGCATTCAGCACGCCCTAGACAACATGTTCCACGGGGCGCATTATATTCTTACCCCAAACGAGCAGTCCAGCGCCGAGCACCTGGCCCTGATGGAGCGGGTAGCCAAGTATGTGGGCTGCGCCGACGTAATCAAAACCACCCCGGAAAAGCACGATGCGATCATCGCCTATACCAGCCAGATGATGCACGTCATCGCCGTGTCTGTGTGCGACGACTCCAGCTTGTTTGAATACCAGGGGTTTGAAGGGGACTCCTTCCGCAGCTGCACCCGGGTGGCCGCGTTGGACGTTTCGCTCTGGACCCAGCTGTTCTCGATGAATGCCAACGCCTTGGGCACCGCCTTGGAGCAGCTGGAAGATCACATTCGTCAGTACCGCCTGGCCATTCAGGCAGGCGATTTTGATGCCTTGGCACAGAAGCTTGCGGTTTCTTCCGCCCGAAAGCGGCACATCAATCGCATGGGGCAGGAGAGCGGCGCCGTGGGCCGGGACAAGATTAAAAACGACAAAAGGCCCTGACCGGAAGGTCAGGGCCTTTTGCCTGTGTGTGTTGTAACGAAGAGGGAAAAATGGAAGTTACATGTAATCTTGATCTACAATGACATTCTAACTTGCAATTACGTCAAAATCGTGACTTTCTCATGAATTTTTTGTGAACAGTCTATCTTTTGTTACACACAGCAAAGGACTCCGGCAGTTTTGCCGGAGTCCTTTGCTGTGTGTGTTATAAAGGAGAGGGAGAAATGGGAGATACATTTATGATGTCTGGGTACAAGCATATGGTAACGTATAATTGAGGCAGAATCATGACCGCGGTATGAATTTTTTGTGAACATTTTCCATGAAATTTGTAGTTTTTTGAAATTTTTTCTCCTTTTTGGGCCGTTTTGGTTCCGTCGTCCAAAAACTTTTTTCAGTCCTCCGTTCTTTCTTGACGCATCTGCCCATTCTATGGGATAATAAGATGTTGTGAACCCTATTTTTTGGCTCCTTGTACCAAACCGAGGTGTATCCATGTTGATCCAGTTTATAATCCGCACTTGCCTGAAGGGGGATGACCCCAATGCACCGGAGACCCGCCGCCGCTGCGGTACTGTGGCCGGCGGCGTGGGAATTTTTTTAAATCTTCTGTTGTTTTCCGGAAAGCTTTCGGTCGGACTGATTACCTCTTCGGTGGCAATCGTAGCCGACGCCGTCAACAATTTATCCGATGCTTCCACTTCTGTGGTTACTCTGATTGGCTTCCGCCTGGCGGGGCAGGATGCGGATGCGGACCATCCCTTTGGCCATGGCCGCATCGAGTATATTACCGGGCTGATCGTTGCCCTGGCTGTTCTGCTCATGGGTTTTGAGGTGGGCCGGTCCGCCCTGGGCGCACTGCTCCACCCGGCACAGCTCCAGTCCTCCCCGTTGTCTCTGGTCATTCTGTGTGCCGCCATCGCCGTGAAGCTTTGGATGTTTTTCTTCAACCGCTGCCTGGGCCAGGCGCTGGATTCCCCCGCCATGGAAGCCACCGCAGCCGATTCTCTGTCCGACGTGGCCTCTACCACTGTGGTCTTGATCTCCGCTTTGGCCGGCTCCCTTGTCTCCTTTCCCATTGACGGTCTGGCCGGTCTGATTGTCTCTGCTCTCATTCTGAAAACAGGGTGGGCAGCCGCCCGGGACACGCTCAATCCTTTGCTGGGCCGGCCGATGAACCCCGAACTGGCGGCCGACATTGACAAGCTGGCGCTGGGGCATGACAAAATTCTGGGCATCCACGATTTGGTTTACCACGACTACGGGCCCGGCCGCGCGATGATGTCCTTTCACGCCGAGGTTCCCGCAGACGCGGATTTTCTAGAACTCCACGACATCATCGACCACATTGAACGGGAACTGAAGACCAAGCACCACATTGAGACAGTGATCCACATGGACCCGGTGGTGCGCGACGAGCGTACCGACGCGCTGCGCCGGCAAGTGGAGAATCTGGCTCAGGGACTGGATCCGACCATCACCATCCATGACTTTCGCCTCACACCCGGCCCCATGCATACCAATCTGATTTTCGACGTCGTGATTCCTTATGGCTTCCGGCTTTCCGACAGCCAGGTGTGCGCCGAGCTGAGCAGGCAAATCAAAGCCCTCTCTGACCGATACTATCCCGTCATTCAGGTGGACCACTCTTTTATCGACCACCGATGAATGTTTCACCGTTTCGATGATAGAATTTCTGCGGCTAATTTACAAATTATTCACCCAAGAAGACCGGTTGGAGTTATAATAAACGATAAATAAGATCAAAAAGAAATGGGGGACCCACTATGTCCAAGAAGGTTCTGATTGTGGAGGATGACGGCAACATCGCCGAGCTGCTTCACCTCTATTTGGAAAAGGAGGGGTTTGAAACCCAGGTAGCAAAGGATGGCGGCAGGGGAGTGGAGTATTTCCGCGCCTTCCAGCCCGATCTGGTGCTGCTGGATATTATGCTGCCTGTGATGGACGGCTGGTCCGTACTGAAAAAAATTCGGGAGGGGGATAAAACTCCCGTGATCATGCTTACCGCCAAGGGGGAAACCGAGGACAAAATTACCGGTCTGGAAGGCGGAGCCGACGACTACATCGTCAAGCCCTTTGAAATGAAGGAGGTCCTGGCACGGATTCACGCCGTGCTCCGCCGCACCGGGCCCGAGGAGGAACCGGGAGAAAAAAAGCTGTCGTTTGACAAGCTGGTGATCAACCTGGATTCCTATGAGCTGCTGGTAGACGGCCAGCGGGTGGACACGCCCCCCAAGGAGCTGGAACTGCTCTACCACCTGGCCTCCGCCCCCAATCGGGTGTTTACTCGGAATCAGCTTCTGGACGAAGTGTGGGGCTTTGACTACTTTGGCGACAGCCGCACGGTGGACGTCCACATCAAGCGTCTGCGGGAAAAGCTGGAAAACGTCAGCGATCAGTGGCGGCTGAAAACCGTGTGGGGTGTGGGATATAAATTTGAGCTTGGTGGAAACACTTAAACCATTCCCTGCGGATAAGGTTCCGCACGCGTGATCGTTTCATCGGAAAATGAGGTGAATTCCCTTTGAAGTCTCTCTATAAGCGCCAGCTGACCATGATGGTTGGCGTGATGGTCCTGTCGTTTACTCTGCTGTCCACCGCGTTTATGCTGCTGTCCTACCGCTATATCATTTCCGAAAAGCGGGAGTCGATGGAGCGCAACGCCGGCTATATCGCAAACTTCACCTCTTCTTACTGCCAGCAGTATCTGAGCATCCAAACCGAGTTTTACCGCAGCTATGTGGCTTCCATTGCATTGATTTCCGATTCCTATGTCATTGTGGCCAACCCCGACGGGGAGATCATCTATGCCACGGACGGGACTAATTTTTATCAGTATCAAAACACGGTGATTCCGTCCTTTGTTGTGACTCAGGTGCTGGGGAACGGCTCCTACACAGGCATGACCAACTTAGATGGCATTTATCCGGAGCGCCGCTATATGGCCAGCCTGCCCATCTCCGTCCCCACACTTTCGGGGACATCTGCCATCCAGGGCCTGGTGCTGGTGTCCGCCGACGCCTCCAGTCTGGCCCAGATGTGGTCGGCCACCGCCACCATCTTTTTCTTTTCCGCCGTGGTGGTGCTTCTCATCTCGGTTATTGCCAGCACCCTTACCTCCGCCCACCAGTCCCGCCCCTTGAATGACATGGCCGAGGCCGCCCGGAAATTCGGCCGAGGTGAATTTGACGTGCGGGTCACCAGCTACGAAGGGCGGTGCAACGAAATCAGCACGCTGGCAGAAGCCTTTAACTCCATGGCCAACTCCCTGGCAAAGGCAGAGAGCCAGCGCGCCGAGTTTATCGCCAACGTGTCCCACGAGCTGAAGACTCCCATGACCACCATCTCCGGCTTTGCAGAGGGAATCCTGGACGGTACCATCCCCCCCGAACGAGAACGGGAATTTTTGCAGGTCATCGTGTCTGAGACGCGGCGGCTGTCCCGTCTGGTCCGCCGGATGCTGGATCTGTCCCGTCTCAATGCCCTGGCGGAAACCACCATCACAGCACAGGAGCAGTTCGATCTGACCGAGGTAATGTCTCAGGTGCTGATCAGTTTGGAGGGGAAGATCACCGGCCGACATCTGGATGTGGATGTGCAGATGCCGGAGGATAAGCTGATGGTGTGGGGCGACCCCGACTCGATCACTCAGGTGTGCTACAACTTGATCGACAACGCCGCCAAGTTTGCGGCTACCGGCAGCACGATCTCCATCCAGATGACCAAAAAGGACGGCAAGGCATACACCTCCATCCGCAATCTGGGCGCCACAATTCCTCCGGATGAGCTGCCTCTGCTCTTTGACCGCTTTCATAAGGCGGACTACTCCCGCTCCATGGACCGCGAGGGTGTGGGCCTTGGCCTGTATATTGTCAAAACCATTCTAAACAACCTGAAAGAGACCATCGTTGTGACCAGCGAGGATGGCGTGACCCAGTTCACCTTTACTCTGGCGCTGGCCTGAACGGCTGCACATCAATCCACCATTTGGAGGGATCGCCTTTGGACAATCGAACCGACGACCTTTGGACGGGCGGCCCATGGGAGCAGCCCACTCCTGTCTTTTCAACACCCCCAGCCTTGGCTATCTCTGCCCGCACCCAAGCCCAGCCGCGTCCCGTGCTGCGGCCCCGTGGGAAACGGCGGTTTCACTGGCCCACATTTGCCGCCCTTGCAGCTCTGGTCCTGGTGCTGTGTCTGCTTGCCGTCTTGCTCAATTCCCTGTCCCAGAATCTCTCGTTCTCTCTGCCGGACCTGCCCAGCAACTCCCAACCCGCTCAGACCCAGGACTACAGCGCCGAGCCTCCTTCCATTCCTCACGCGGCCACGGGGGGCGGCATAACCATGGCGCTGATGCCCAGCGCCGAGCAGGCGCTGACCTATACTCAGATTTATGAAAAAAACGCCTCGTCTATGGTGTCGATTGAGGCTGAGACCCAAGAGGAGTACAGTACGGGCACGGGCGTGATTCTGACGGAAGACGGCTATATCGTCACAAACGCCCATGTGGTGGCCGGGGCGGAGTATGTCCGGGTCATCTTCTCCAACAACGACATCTTAGACGCCCAGTTGGCCGGCTTTAATGCCGACGAGGATTTGGCCGTACTGAAGGTGGACGCCTCCGGGCTCACTCCCGCCGAATTCGGAGACTCCTCCGACCTGCGCTGCGGCGACCCCGTGGCCGCCATCGGCGACCCGCTGGGGTATCGCTCCACCATTACCGACGGCATTGTCTCCGCTCTGGATCGAGAGGTAGACGTGGATGGAATCACCATGGTGCTGATCCAAACCAGCGCAGCCATCAACTTCGGCAATTCAGGCGGCGCGCTCATCAACCAGTATGGCCAGGTGGTTGGCATTACCACCATTAAAATTGTCACCGACGACGGCTCCGCCGAGGCTTTGGGCTTTGCCATTCCTTCTCAGCGCGTCAAATATGTGGTGGACGCCCTTATCGATGGTCGGGAGATCCAAACCGGTGTCTTTGGCTTCACGGTTCTTACCCGGCCCGTATCCGGAGGGGGGTTGGAGCTGGAAAGTGTCCACCCCAACAGCGACGCCTACCTAAAAGGGCTCCGGGCCGGGGACATCATCGTCGCCGCCAATGGCCAGTCCATCACCGGGACCCAGGATCTGGCCCGTCTGAAGCTGTCGCTTGGTCCCGGAGATCTGGTTACTCTCACCTATCTACGGGACGGCGTCTCGTACACGGTGGACGTGGCTTTGGTGACCTCCGATCAGGTCTCCTGATCGCACGCATGCCTTGTGGCCCCTCCTCCCCGGGAGCGGCCACATTTTATTTGCCTGACACGCTTCGACGTGTTATACTAAACCGAAGCATGGAAAAGAGGAACGTCTATGATCAACACCACCTTATGCTATCTCCAGCGCGGCCAGGATTATCTCATGCTCCACCGAATCAAAAAGAGCCATGACCTGAACCAGGACAAGTGGATCGGCATTGGCGGGAAGTTTGAGGACAAGGAGAGCCCGGAGGACTGTCTGCTTCGGGAAGCCCGGGAAGAGACCGGGCTGACACTTACCCGCTACCGCTATCGCGGCCTGGTCACCTTTGTCTCAGACCGCTGGCCCACCGAGTATATGCACCTGTTTACTGCCGACGGCTGGACCGGAGCGTTAAAGGACTGTGACGAGGGCGTTCTGGAATGGATTCCCAGGGACAAGCTGTTGGATCTCCCCCACTGGGAGGGGGACGCCGTTTTTTTGAATCTGATCTCCCGAGACATCCCCTTTTTCTCTTTGAAACTTTGTTACGAGGGAGAACGGCTGGTCGAGGCCGTTCTAGACGGCCGGCGCCTTACGGGCCGTCCTGCCCCAGCCTATGGAATGGAAGGAGACACCACCCTATGAAACCACAGTACGCCAATACCTTTGGCATCCGCAAAGTATCCGACAAAAATGGGGAGACGCTGGAGGTCACGCTGGACGTGTCTTACAAGTATATGGAGACCGCTATGACCATTACGCCAAAGGGGCTGGAAAACGTGTCAACTCCCAGCGCCGACCTGGTGGCCTCGATCGTCATGACCCGTCAGAGCGCCATCTCCCTGCGCAACCTGCTGATTCAGACGCTGGGAACCGAGTGACACCCACTTCCCCCATGTCATGACAAAAAGAACGCCGACAGTACGTACCGTCGGCGTTCCCCTTTCCTATTATCCCTCCCTCCGAACCCTTCGGATTGAGGGCTTTTCGACAGCCTGAGAGCGCCGACGGCATATGCCGTCGGCGCTCTTCTTTCGCAAACTATGAATCAGCACCCCCACTGCGCCGCGGGCCACAGCGGAGGTCAGGTGCCCTGTACCAGATTCATATCTTCCAGGGTAAGCGCTTGCGTGTAAGGGTTGATCAGCCGGTTCACCGCATCCAGAGTCGTCTCCGGATCCAGCGCGTAACAGTAGGCGTAGCCCCGGAAGGAGACTTCGCCGTTCCCCTGAAGGGTACAGGTCTCCACACCGGTTCCAGTGTCCAGATAAATGGCCTGGGAAGCAAAGTAGAGCATATCCGTCAGAGCCAGGTCAGTATCCACATATTGATTGAAAATTTCCACGAACCCATTGAGTTTCGTGACATTATTCCAGGCCAATACTTTCTTGGCCAGCGCCACCAACAGCTTCTGCTGGGTTTGGGTCCGGCCCACATCCGTGTACCCGCTCAGATCGTTATTTTTCCGGAACCGCGCCACCTCCATGGCCTGCTGCCCGGTGAGATGCTGCGTTCCCTTGGTGAAATGGATGGACAGCTCCTGGTAGGGATCGTCATAATCCATATCGCAGGGCACATAAAAATCCACGCCCCCAACATAGTCCACCAATTTGATAAAGCCCTTCAGGTTCACCTTGATGTAGTAGTCGATCGGAACCCCCAGAATCCCGGAGATGTCTTCGACCCGCTGCTCCACACCGCCGGAGCCGTACACCAGTTTCGGATTTTTCCCCTGACCCCGGTCGATAATGGTGTCCCTTGGGACAGAGACCACCCCCACAGTCTGGTTTATCACGTCATAGCTCATCACCATCATGGTATCGGTGCGGTAGCCATCGTTGTCCGTTCCAGCCAGAAGAATGTTGTACACTCCATCCCGCCTTACCGGACCCAACTCCTCCTCTGAGACGGCTCCACCTCCGGATTCGGACGAATCCACCTTTCCTCCGGTCTGAACGGTAGGCGGCACCGTTGCCTGTTCCGGTGGGTGAACCATGACCCGAAATCCGATGTACCCCGCCACAATCAGCGCAGAGATCACGGCCACAACTTTGTAACATCCCCAAAATACCGTCGCGATGAGGGATCTTTTTTGCTTGCGTCCCCTGCCGGTTCGGGAAGACCGCTCCAGCGGCGGCTCCGCCGCCTGCCGTCCTCCCCGACGGGATACGCTGACATACTTCTGTTCCAGAACAAGTCCCTCCCTCACGCAGATTCTTTTCCAGTATACCGACTTCGACTCCATTCAGCAAGGGGGCAAAAAAACTTTTATGGATTTTTAATAAATTAACCCATAGATTTCTGTCGTAAAGCCTCCCCAAATTGCCATGCCCTTCCGCAGACTATGGGCTTTGTTGCCCGGAACCCAGCCAAAAAAGGTGCCCATGACAAAGCGGCCGCCCTTCCGGCGGCCGCTTTGTTGATCTCCCTCGGAGACAGAAGGCTTTAGACGATCATTTCCCGGCTGATTTCATTCAGAGAATGAACTCCACACATGGCCATGGTGTCCGCCAGCTCAGCCTTTAACTGATCCGTCAGCACCTTAACACCCTCGGCTCCACCGCCGTAAACAGCGGTCACATAGGGGCGGGCCAGGATGCAGGCATCCGCGCCCAGGGCCAAAGCCTTGCACACATCCACCCCGGTGCGGATCCCGCCGTCTACCAGCACGACCATGTCTCCCTTTACCGCGTCGGCAATGGCGGGCAGCACTCTGGCGGTGGCAGGCACCCCGTCTAGAACCCGGCCGCCGTGGTTGGACACCACAATGCCGGCCGCCCCCGCTTCCTGCGCCTTTCTGGCCCCCTGAACGGTCATGATTCCCTTGATGAGAAACGGCACCCCGGCGTACTCAATGATTTCACGCAGCTGCGCTACCGTCTTCGGGCCGGCAGGCGGATTGAGCCCCTTAAGGAACGGCAGTCCCGCCGCGTCAATATCCATGGCGAACACTTGGGCTCCGGAGGCCTTAGCGGCATCCAGCTTCGCAAACAGCGTGTCCCGATCCCAAGGTTTGACCGTTGGGATCCCCCTGCCCCCGTTCAGCCCAATGGCTTTGGCTGCACTGGTAAAAACCTCTGGAGCGGTGCCGTCTCCGGTAAAGGCGGCGATCCCCGCCCGGACACAGGCAGGCACCAAACGATCATTATATTCCAAGTCGGTAAACTTATCCCCGTAGTGCAGCTTCACCGCCCCCACCGGGCCGGCAAAAACGGGCAGGTCATAGGTCTGACCAAACAGGGGAAAGCTGGTATCCACCGGAACATTTTCACAGATGGTGTCCATGTTCAAATAGATCTCCTGCCAGGCGTCGTAGTTGCGCGAAGCCACTGTGCCGCTTCCTTTTGCCCCCGGGCCCGGCATCGTATTTTTGCAGGCCCTGCCGTTGCAGACCGGGCATGCCTTGCAGTAAGGCCCAATGCATTCCCGGGCCGCTCGTATCACTTCCTGATAGGTCATACAAAGATCCCTCCTCCTATTTCTTCTCAAAGCATACCGTTTCCGCCGCCGGGCGTCAAGGAAAATTCAAAGCGCCGCCGGGAATTTCCCGGCGGCGCGCAGCAGACGAAAGGATTACAACGTGGTCTGAGCTTTGGTCAGCTCCTGAGCAATGTTCAGCACGTGGTCTCCGATTCGCTCAAAGTCGGTAAGCATTTCAGAGAAGAGGATACAGGCCTCCTCGTTGCAGGTTCCCTCCCGCATCCGACCCAGCTGGTCAAGGCGGTATTGATCCGTCATGTCGTCGATCCGCTGTTCCATCTGGTCCACATCCACCAACCAGTCGGGCTGCCCCGCCGAATGGTGAAGCAGATTGGAAATCGCCTCCAGCGCGATGTCCCGCATGGCGCCAATTTCGCGTTTCGCCTCCTCGGAAAACTCGATGTTCTTGCTGGCCAGCATGCGGGTATAGCCGGCCAGATTATCTGCGTGGTCGCCGATCCGCTCGATGTTGCCCGAAATGGTAAAGAAGCTGCTGACCACAGCAGAGCCTTTTTCGTTGGTCTCAATGGCAATTAGCTGAGAGACATAGCGGGAAATTTCCCGATTTAAGAAATCAATATATTCCTCCCGCTCCTCCACCTGCTCTAACTGCTCCGTATCCCGGGCCAAAACGGCCCGAAAACTGTCGGCGACGTTGTCCCGGGCCATAGCCAGCATCCGGTTTAACTCGTGGCGCAACTGGTCAATGACAATGGCCGATACACCCAGGCCGCCTTCTTTTCCGCCGGGCTGAACGGGCTTCAGGTAAGCCAGAGACATTCTCCCCTGAGATTCGATCGGCTGAACCTGGTCAGGCAGAATTCTCTCGGCCAATGCGGCCAGATAATTGCCCAAAGGCAACAACATCAGCGTAGTCACAATATTAAAACTCGTGTGAGTCAGCGCAATCTGTCCTGCCGGCGTGCCCGGCATAAACGCTTGTATCGCGCTGCCCAGTGCTCCAGGAAGCACCAGCGTTCCATCGATCACATGCGCAATCGGGAACAGGAGAAACAGAATGGTAAAAATTGCCGTACCGATAATATTAAACATTAAGTGAATCATCGTAGCCCGCTTAGCGTTGCGGCTTGTCCCAATGGACGCAAGCACGGCGGTGACACAGGTTCCAATGTTCTGCCCAAACAGGACAAACACCGAATTGGCATAGACAATCACCCCGCTGCTGGCCAGCGCCTGAAGAATACCCACCGACGCAGAGGAGGACTGAATAATTGCGGTAAACAACATGCCGGCCAAAATTCCCAACAGCGGGTTGGAGAAGGTAGACATCACACGGATAAAAGCCTCCGACTCCCGCAGAGGGGCCATCGCGCTGCTCATCATCCCCATCCCGATAAACAACGAGCCAAGACCCGTTAAAATCTGGCCAATGTGCTGAACTTTTGGATCCTTTACAAAAACCATAAGCACCACGCCCACGAAGGCAAACAGCGGTGCAAGTTCTCCCACATCCAGCGCAATGAGTAGGCCGGTGATCGTGGTTCCGATGTTGGCCCCCATGATAATCCAAACCGCCTGGTTCAGCGTCATCATGCCGGCGTTGACGAATCCAACCACCATAACGGTGGTGGCGGAAGAGGACTGAATCACGGCTGTGATCACTGCGCCAACCAGAACCCCCAGAAAGCGATTGGCGGTCAGCCGCTCCATGATTTCCTTCATCTTGCTGCCGGCAGCAGCCTCCAGACCGGAGCTCATCATCTGCATTCCATGGAGGAAAAGAGCCAGTCCACCAAGCAGCGCCAGAATATCTGTAATTCCCATTCTCTTTTTGTTCCTTCCCGAGCGGCTCCCCCGCAAGAAAAAAGACACAGCCAGCACCTGCATTCGGTGCAGGTTATGCCTGCCTCTTCCTTTGTCCTGTCACACTAGCTTTCGATGACCAGCCGCTCCACTGTTCCTTTTCTTATCATTTTCAAATTATACCATTATTATTATAAAGCGCCATACAATTTGTCGTCAACAGATTTAACGTAGGTTTAACAATTCTATTACATAGCTGCCCACCGTGCGGGTCTTTTTTCCTGCAACCCGCTTCCACGGGCAGGGTAGATACAAGCGCTCCCGACAACAAGGGGCGGAGAGATCAGCCCCCCGCCCCTTTTCCTGCATGTGGAATCAGCCCTGTTCCTTTTGGCTGTCCAGATACTCGTCGTAAGTCATTTTTCGGTCCAGCAGCTTGCCGTCAGAAGTAAAATCAAAGACTCGGTTACAAACCGTCTGGATCAGCTGATGGTCATGGGAGGCCACCAGCACATTACACTTGACGGACTCCAGCCCCTTATTCAACGCGGCGATGGACTCCAGGTCCAGATGGTTGGTGGGCTGATCCAGCATAAGCACATTCGCTCCGGACAGCATCATTCGGGACAGCATGCACCGCACTTTCTCGCCGCCGGACAAAACTTTCACCGCCTTATATACCTCGTCCCCGGAGAAAAGCATCCGGCCCAGGAAGCCCCGTAGATACTGCTCCTGCGGGTCGGGGGAATATTGGCGCAGCCACTGGACCAAATTGTCATCGCACCCTTCAAAATAGGGCGTATTATCTTTGGGAAAATAGGAAAAGGTCGCCGTCTGGCCCCACTTCACCGTACCCTCATCCGGTTCCATCTCTCCGGCCAGAATCTTAAACAGGGCCGTGTGGGCATTCTCATTGTCGCCCACAAAGGCGATCTTGTCCCCGTGGCCCACGATGAAGGACACCTTGTCCAGCACCTTTACCCCATCGATGGTCTTGCTGACGTCGGTGACAAAAAGAATATCCTTTCCAACTTCCCGGTCGGGGGAGAAGCCCACCCAGGGATAGCGGCGGGAGGAGGCTGGCATCTCGTCCACGGTCAGCTTGTCCAGCAGCTTCCGCCGGGCGGTAGCCTGCTTGGACTTGGACTTGTTAGCGGAGAAGCGGGAGATAAAGTCCTGCAGATCTTTGATCTTCTCCTCGTTGCGCTTGCTCTGGTTCTTGATCAGCTGCTGCACCAGCTGAGAGGACTCATACCAGAAATCGTAGTTGCCCACATACATCTTGATCTTGCCATAGTCAATGTCCACGATGTGGGTACACACCGTGTTCAGGAAGTGGCGGTCGTGGGACACCACGATCACGGTGCCCTCAAAATCCAGCAGGAAGTCTTCCAGCCAGTTGACCGCATCAATGTCCAGGTTGTTGGTGGGCTCGTCCATCAGCAGCAGATCAGGCTTGCCGAACAGGGCCTGAGCCAGCAGCACCTTTACCTTCAGCCGGGCATCCAGGGTGGCCATGTCATTGTAATGCAGCTCGGTCCCGATGCCCAGCCCCTGGAGAATGCGGCTGGCGTCGCTCTCGGCCTCCCAGCCTCCCAGCTCGGCATACTCTTCCTCCAACTGACAGGCCAGCATGCCGTCTTCGTCGGTCATTTCCTCCTTGGCATACAGGACCTCTTTCTGCTTCCCAATGTCGTGCAGCCGCTGATTGCCCATGATCACCGTGTCCATGACGTTATAAGCGTCATAGGCGTTTTGGTCCTGTTTTAAAACGGACATTCTGACTTTGGGCAGGATGGACACCTCGCCGGAGCTGGACTCCAGGTCTCCGGACAGAATTTTCAAAAAGGTGGACTTGCCGGCGCCGTTGGCGCCGATGATGCCGTAGCAGTTGCCCCGGAGAAACTGCAGATCCACATGGGAAAACAGCGGGGTGCCGCTGTAATTCAGGCTCAGGTCGGTAACAGTGATCATGTCGCGTTTTCGCTCCTTATCAAAATGGTCAAAATCGTTCGTATATCATCTTATCATATGGCGCAAAAAAAAGATAGGGGCATTTGGGGAAAAATGTTCCGTTTTTTCTTCCAAACCCCTATGTTTTTTCAGTAAGAGCGCACATTTGGGCGTCCACCTCTATGTCAGGCGGCGGCGCTCCGGCCCCTTTTTTCTCTTCAAATGGATTATGGCAAAGCAGACCAGCACCGGCTCCTTCTTCCGTTTGCTTTTTTGCACCTGGCTGCCCTGAAGTTTTCATTCCCTTTTCCCAAAAAAGCGGGTATACTGGAGCAAAGAATACCAAAAGGGGGCACATGCCATGGACATCCAGGCGCTGGTGGCATCTCAGCGGGCTTTTTTCCGTACCGGAGCCACATTGGACCTCTCCTTCCGTCAGAAGGCGCTGGACACGCTGGAACAGGCCATCCAGGCAAGGGAGGGGGAGCTTCTTGCCGCCCTGAAATCCGACCTGAACAAATCCCCGTCCGAGGGTTATCTGTGCGAGGTTGGGCTGACCCTGTCCGAGCTGTCCTATCTCAAGCGGCATCTTGCCCGCTGGACACGGACGCGGCGCGTGTCCACTCCACTGGCCCAGTTTCCGGCCAAAAGCTATATTCTCCGGGAGCCATACGGCGTAGCTCTGGTCATGTCTCCGTGGAATTATCCGCTGCTGCTGGCGCTGGATCCTCTCATCGGGGCCATCGCCGCCGGCAACTGCTGTGTGGTCAAACCTTCCGCATACGCCCCGGCATCCTCGGCAATTCTACAGGATCTGCTGAGCTGCTGTTTTCCCCCGGAATATGTGGCGGTGGTGGAGGGGGGGCGCGGGGAAAACCAAGCTCTCCTGGATCAAGCATTTGACTACATCTTTTTTACCGGCGGGGTAGAGGTAGGCCGTCAGGTGATGGAGAAAGCAGCCCGGCACCTGACGCCCGTCACGCTGGAGCTGGGGGGGAAGAGTCCCTGCGTGGTGGACGCCTCCGCCCAGCTGGACCT